>JAEYRR010000262.1 GCA_023435505.1 Bacillota bacterium
AAGGTAGCCAATAGCACAGCAACAGCAATTCCTACCGCTTCATACCAATGGGATTGTCCCAAGACAACAAAGACCACATTGATAAGCAAGGCAACGCATAGGATGATAATCATTGGATCCTTAAAATTACCTACCAGCTTTTCTAAAAAGCATTCTCCCTTATGTTCTGAAATGGAATTGTCACCGAATTTGGCTTTGGATTCCTGAACCTGGGCATCGTTTAATCCATAAATTTTCATACGTACTCCTTTTCTTAATACGAATTATTTGATTCCTACATTACTTGTAATTTCGATACTTTATCATTGGTTTGTATTGTATCACTGATTCCTTGACATTATCTCCAAGGACATGCATTCCTTTTTCTGGCATCCAATAAGTGAGGAAATTATAGCATTCCTTATATGCAACTTCAATAAAGTTACTCTCTTTTTAATAGTAATTTAATTTATAAAATAGTTTTTCCCTAAATAAGTAATAGCGCCATAGAAAGCAGTCCACAAATCCCCCCGAAGCCTGCCATTCCTATCTGCATCCGAGATAACTGTTTAGGAAACAACTTATTTATCGAACCAGTCTGAGAGACAATATGGTCTGCCAGATCCAAAATATTCTTCTTATAGATATCTAGTATAACCTCAGTAATTCTATCTCGATGGTTAAAGAACAACTCTCCTAACTCATACATTCTCTTTTCAGAAAGCATCTGAAAACGTTCCTTCAGTTTCTCTTCTAACAATGGCTGACATCTTTCGTCCAGGTAGCTCTCCAGTGCTTTTTCCATTGGTTCTTCTACCATCTCCCAAAGGCTTCCCTTCATAAGGCCGGCAACTAAACCTAATTTTATCTTCTCCACCAATACCCTTTTGATTTCTTCCAAGATGATATTGGCAATCTGACTGTTCTTAAGTTCAATGGTAATAACCTCTGCAAGCTTAGCACTTCCACTGTTAATAGCAGATTTTCTCGTCTCTTCTCCGATATAAAGATCTGTTACCTCTCCTATGGTCCTAGTATCCTGGGTAAGTTCTACTATCTTGTAGCCAATGCTGTCACTGATTGTCTGAATTACCTTATCTGATAACAATACACTCTCCAACATCTTGGTCTGAGATAGTTTCGATATATAATGCTTTACAGGAAAGCTTAAGCCATAACCTAAAGCTCCGCATAGTATAGGGGCTAGCCAGTATACATTCATTCTAATTCCTCCTTATGAGATGAAATATGTAATTGTAATAATAGACTTTCCTTGATATTACCTCATAATAGCGGAGAATGTAAAGATAAATAAAAAAGTGCAAACCCTTTCTTTAAAGGTTTGCACCGTATATGTATATTCTCACTTTATTTTAGATTTCTGTTTCATATAGCGGCTTCTCTCATTTTCTACTAATGTAAAGCCACATGACAACAGTGTTTTTTCAGAAGCCCTATTATCTTTGTCAATATAGGCAGTTACTATTTGTGCATCTTGAAAAGAAAAGATTTTTTCCACAAGCAGCATAACCATTTCCCTACCTAGTTTCTTACCAATAAACGCTTCTTCACCTATTAAATAATCAATTCCATATGCACCTGTTAGTGGACATATTCCAATGTCTTCATCGCTATCCTCACATTTATAGTAGAGGCACAATCCAATCGGATGTCCCTGGTACAGCACAATAAGATAGGTTATCCATTGATACTCACCTTTGTACTCTTTAATTTCAGATATCCAGTCATCAATTGCAATTCCCATACGAGGTATTTCGTACCATCTTTTCACATGTTCCTTATTCAACCAGCATTCTACTAGTGGAATATCATCGTCGTTTAGTAATCTAAATTCCAGCATTGTCGTCTCGTTAACCTCCTATCTATCAAGTTGCATAGTAATCTTTGTTTTGTCGGCTAAAATACTTTGTTCTGTTCTAATTGTATTATTCATAGCGTTACCTATTCGGGAGGGAAGAACTCTCATCTGCATCCATTTTCTTTCTTCATGAAGTCAGTTAGATTCCTTTATATGTACTGTTATATTTCCGTTACTTTCACAGTTATCTACTTTGCTTTCATGATCACAATAAGCAACTATTGCATCTACGGAAAATACAATAATCTCGGCACAGCTAAATGGTCCATTTTACCCAAAACAAAACCCCTGTAAAATCTCGCAAATGCTGATTCTACAAGGGTTTGCACCGTTAAGCTGCTGGCGGGAATTGAACCCGCGACCTCTTCCTTACCAAGGAAACGCTCTACCCCTGAGCCACAGCAGCATTACATATAAAGTTACCACAATCTACATTTCTTTTATCAAGGCATTCAGCTTTGCACGAATCCGTTGCAGAGCATTGTCTATAGACTTCGGTTCCTTATTTAGAACAGCGGCAATCTCGGTATACTTCATTCCGACAACAAACAACTTTAGAACCTCTTTTTCGAGGTTGCTCAACCGCCTCTCGAGTTCATATTCTATCATACAGGTACGTTCCTTGTCAATAAGCAATTCCTCTGGATTTGAATTTACGTCCTGGTATATTATGTCTATTATGGAAAGCATATCCTCGTTATCACTGAAACTATTTTTAACTGGCGAATTAAAGGAGATATATGTGTTTAACGGAAGGTTTTTCTTTCTGTTCGACGCTTTGATTGCATCATATATCTGTCTAGATATACATAAATCTGCAAAATAACTAAAGCTGGCATTTTTAGTCTTATCATAATCCCGGATCGCCTTGTACAGTCCAATCATACCTTCCTGAATTAAATCATCCCTGTCTCCGCCTATAATAAATAGAGCCTTAGCCTTCTGTCGAACAGCATTTTTATATTTTTCCAGAAGGTAATCTACAGCATCTGAGTCCTGTTTGCGAATTCTCTCTATGATTTCTTCATCTGTAAGTGTTTTGTATTCTTCAAATGCCATAGAAGCACCACCTGGTTCTAAGTTTATTCTCTAGCTATTTTAATCTCTGTCTAACGATTTCATAAGAAAGCACGCCCATAGCAACAGAAGCATTTAGTGAATCTATGTTTCCTTTCATAGGAATACGTACGACATAGTCACACTTTTCCTTTACCAGACGGCTGACACCTTCTCCTTCACTACCGATTACAAGACCGATTGAGCCTGTCAGATTGACATTATACATCAAATCTCCATCCATATCAGCACAAGCAAACCACATTCCCTTTTGCTTTAATTCTTCTATGGTTGTACTAAGATTGGTCACCTTTGCTACCGGTACATAATTAATCGCTCCTGCACTGACCTTAGCTACGGTTGCAGTAAGCCCTACAGCGCGACGCTTTGGAATAATGATTCCATGGGCACCTGCTTGGTTAGCCGTACGAATCATTGCACCAAGGTTGTGTGGATCCTCTATATTATCTAACAGTATGAAAAATGGAGGTTCTCCCTTCTCCTCAGCTAGTCGAAACATATCCTCGATGGTAGCATATTCATAAGCCGCTGCATAGGCAATGACGCCCTGATGCTTACCTGCTTCTGAAAGCTGGTCTAAGCGTTCCTTTTTAACATAGCTGATGATTGTATCGGTTTTTTTTGCTTCTCGCAAAATAGACTGTACTGGACCATCCTGACATCCTTCCATGATAAACAAACGATCAATCGGTTTCTTTGCGCGAAATGCCTCCAATACAGCATTTCTTCCTTCTATTGTTAATTCCTCGTATCTCATTTTCTCTCCTATTTCTCAAGCCGATTAAGGCCATATTGTACCAGTTCTACAATTCGATTCAATCGGTCACATAAATATAGATATCCTAATAAAGCTTCAAAACCTGTGGCAATCCGATACTCTGTAATGGTTGCATTTTTGGCAGAAGTATAGGATTTTGCATTACGACCACGTTTATAGATACCTGCTTCCTCCTCCGTCAGAATATCCTCAATGGCATGAAACATCTTCATCTGGGTAGGTGCCTTTACAAAACTACTGCACTCCTTATGAAGGCTATTCACCGGTGCATTCCCATGTGACAAGGCAATGGTCCTTATAATAATATCATAGATACCATCTCCGATATATGCCAGTACCAAAGGAGAATACTGTTTTGGATCATAATCCGCCAAATCAAAAGACTGACGAAGATATTCATGTAACTTTAACTCATCCATCTTCATTCTACTCGCTCTTTCTTTTTCGCTATTTTACGCTCGTTTCCAACGAACTCCTTCTCTGGTATCCTCTAAAATGATTCCCTTCTCAAGCAATTCGTTACGAATCTCATCTGCACGAGCAAAATTACGAGCTTTTCTTGCATCCTGTCGTTCTTGAATCAAGCCTTCAATTTCTGAATCTAATAATTCCTTCTTTGTAGCTGCTTCAATACCAAGTATATCACATAATACAAGAATTTTGTCTAATAGGAACTGAAGAACTTCTTTGCTGCTTGTCTCACTGGAATTGGAATTAGCAAGTTTAACAAGTTCAAAAATGGCGGAAATAGCATCTGCTGTATTAAAATCATCCTCCATCGCTGCATTGAACTTTTCATTAAGAGCATTGGCTTCCGCAATTACTCCTTTTTCTTCAGCAGTCGCCTCATTTACCTGGGCATTATCCAATAAAAATTGAAGATTTGACACACAAGTCTTAATACGATCTAAACCACTTTTTGCAGCATCCATTAAATCACGACTAAAGTTTAATGGACTTCTGTAATGAGAACTGAGCATGAAGAAACGAAGTACCTGTAGGTCGAATTGTTCTCCTATTTCTCGAACGGTAAAGAAATTGCCTGCAGATTTAGACATTTTCTTGTTGTCGATATTTAAGAACCCATTATGCATCCAGTATTTCGAAAAATCTTTTCCATTGGCTGCCTCACTTTGGGCAATCTCATTTTCGTGATGTGGGAATATTAGATCCTCTCCACCTGCATGGATATCAATGGAATTCCCCAGATATTTTTTGCTCATAACGGAGCATTCGATATGCCAGCCTGGTCTTCCATCGCTCCAAGGAGAAGGCCAGCTAGGCTCACCTTCCTTCTTTGGTTTCCAGAGCACGAAATCCATTGGATCCTCTTTTTCGTCAGAAACTGCTATACGAATACCTGCTTCTAAGTCATCAATATTTTTTTTGGAAAGTTTACCATAACCATCAAATCTTCTGGTTCTAAAATAGACAGTCCCATTTTTCTCATAAGCAAAGCCTTTGTCGATTAAAGTCTTAATCATCTCTATCATGCCGTCGATTTCTTCTGTAGCTTTTGGATGAGTAGTGGCAGGTTTGATGTTTAAGTCCTTCATATCTTTTTTACATTCTTTTATATAACGTTCAGAAATCTCAGAGGAAGAGACTCCTTCTTCATTGGCTTTCTTGATGATCTTATCATCTACATCAGTAAAGTTAGAAACATAATTTACTTCATATCCCTTATATTCAAAATATCTCCTTACTGTGTCAAAAATAATCATTGGTCTGGCATTTCCAATATGAATATAGTTATAAACCGTAGGGCCGCACACATACATGCGCACCTTACCAGGTTCGATTGGGACAAATTCTTCTTTTGATTTGGATAGAGTATTATATAGTTTCATTTTATTTCCTCCATATTTTATTACTTTCTTTTGTACTTTGTCGCTTTTATATACAATTATTGCCTTTGTTCCAGTTGTTCAACACGGGCCAACAGTTTATCTAACATTTTCCGTAGGTTCTCATTCTCATCCTGCAACTGCTGTATATCATTTTTAACAGGGTCAGGTAAATGTACCTGATCCAAATCCTCTGTTGGTACTTTTATATTATCCCTCTTTACTACACGTCCAGGAACGCCCACAACAGTTGAATTAGGTGGTACCTCAGATAAAACGACACTTCCCGCACCTATTTTGGAGTTACTGCCCACGGTAAAGGAACCCAATACTTTAGCACCTGCACTGATCATAACATTGTCCCCTATAGTAGGATGTCGTTTACCATGCTCCTTACCGGTACCTCCAAGGGTAACTCCCTGATACAAGGTAACATCATTGCCCAAAACTGCAGTCTCTCCTATGATTACTCCATGGCCATGGTCAATGAATAAGCCCTTTCCAATGGTTGCACCAGGATGGATCTCTATGCCAGTCTTACGCGCAGTACGTTGAGATATCCAGCGTGCCAGAAAATAATGCTTGTGTAAATATAATTTATGTGCAATACGATACCGTATTACTGCTTTAAAACTTGGATATAAGAATACCTCGGCCGAACACTTTATAGCAGGGTCCCTTTCTCTAATAATTGCGGCTTCCTCTTTCACAAATCTTATGAATCCCATACTATCGCTCCTTTCTTACGATAACATTTATAACAATCTCCTCTTGACATCGTATGTTATTTAAACAAAAAAACCTCGTCTCTGTATAGAGACGAGGTATCGCGGTTCCACTCTAATTCACAGCAAAAATCTGCTGAAATCTTTATGCACATAACGGGTGCTACCGTATCTGCCTAACTTTAAAATAGCTCAGCAGATCAGCTCATAGATGCACTTCATCTCTACTCCACTAAGGAATGCTTTCAGCCTATGACACTCCCTCTCTGTTAGTCTATATAAAAACTACTCTTCTATTCATCGCTATTACAATATTCAATCTATAAAGTTCTTTAATTCAGTTTCATTCTATGCATCCTTGCGTATTTTGTCAACTAGTATTTTATGTATCCTGGACTCTGTCTCATCCTCTGTCTCTTCAAGTTTTTCCTCCAGGGTCTCTTTTCTATGAACCTGATAGATATACAGTACTGCAAACCCCAGTATTACCATAATGGAAAAACTGATGAATAATAACCTCCATCCCAGGCTATCCCATTCAAGCTGGCTACTTTGCGCGTTTTGAGCTATCTGAACTTCTGACTTTTCTTTTTCCACTGCCGCCTTATTTTCCTCCTCCACCAGGTTCGTTAAATCAGGGATTGTTGTAGACTCTGTACTACTCTCCACAGTAGCACTTAAGTCATAGGTTATCTCCCGAATTCCGTCCTTATCCTTAAGGATTGTATAGTCCAGCTTCTGTCCACTTTGAAAATGAAGGCGAAGTATAATCTCTTTCTTTTCCGGTATTGATGCAATAAATTCTTCCGTCAGTTTTAGGCTATGGGTCTCATAGTCGGGAAGAAAGCTATACCCATATTCCTGATAGGTCGTCCAATCCAGAGGACCTACGGCCTTTCTATCCTTCGTAAAGGCCTCCATGGCCACTACCCTATCCCCTTGTTCTTTCATAGGAATGTTCCAGGTCTTCAATCTGCTGCCATCTTTTAATAAGGAAGGATGTCCCACCTTATTAATCACGATTTCCCATGCCGGTCCTTTAGTAAACAGAATCTTCAGAGTCCCTAGGGGGCCATTATTTGTTGCCTGTAGTGAATCAAGGAAGGCTTTTTTTATCGTAATCTTATTATCGCTTACTGAATAGTCCTTGTTAATCTCTAATACCTTCTGATTAAACATAAGATAGGCCAGCCTGGCATTATTAAGAGTTAGCGAAAAGGTAATATCCTGATTGGCCTTACCTTCTATCATATCGATTGTATCTGAGGATGCATAGGAAAATTCTTTCTTCCTATATTCTTTTACTATATATGATAAATCCTCGTCTATCCATTCATCGGTAGTCCGATTATATAAGACCCCCGTGTCCCACAGGCAAAAAGAAAGCCCTGCAGAATAAGCCTTACTTACAAATTGATAAAAATACTTCAGGCGCTCCCCCCTATTAATAGCACTCTCATAGGCAGGATAACCATATAAACCATACTCAACACATACAACAGGAATCTTACTCTTTATAAAATGAGACTCGATACATTGAAAGAATTCATTCATATGCTGCCTGGCATCCTCATCAAAGGACGTGGTACCAGCTGCATTCACACTAAAATTCCAAAGTCCATAATACTGTATCGATACAAGAATGTGTGCATCCTTTAGTTCTTTAAATCCGGATGCCATAGAACTACAGTTTTCATCATTAACTTGACCATTTAAAAGAGGAAGGAGTAAATATCTCTCTTTATTCTCCCCCCCTGTACTACGAACTACGTTAACAAAATCTCTATTATATTGATCGAGTAATTGTAGCTGCTTTTCAATAGAAGTATTCTTAAAAAATGGAGCATTGACTGCTTCAAAACACAACTTATCGTCATATTCTTTAAAATCTTCTGCTATCTGTTTCCATAAGGATATATATAATTGTTCCGTTTCCTCAGTATTCTTCGTATCGGAAAGCCAGCGCCAGGAATCATCATACATAGTAAGAATCACATAGATATCCTTAGACCGAGCAATACTCACAAAATTCTTAATCTTATCTAGATATTCTCTATCAATTATCTTACTGTCTTCCTCCCAATGCCCTTGCCAGGTAACGGGAAGTCTGATTGAAGTAAACCCCTGACTTTTCACATGATCTAACATTGTAGTTATGGAGTTGTCATCCAACACCATATCCTCCAATCCAGTCTCAAAAATATTCCCAAGATTAAGACCTGAACCTAATTGTTTGACGTAATCAAATCCAGTCACTTCCGCATGCACTTTGTATGGAATTATATATAGTAAAGTAAGTACAACAGTTAAGACGATAATAAAGTTTATCTTGTTCCTCATCTTGCACCTCATAATGTTACAAACCAGTCTAATACCCAGATTTTACCATATAAGGTCACAACTTACAAGTACGTACTACTATCTTCTACCACATCCGCCACAACCACCGCAGCCACTGTCTCCCATATCGATATCTCCATAAGCATAGTTATAAACTGTATTGAGAAGACATATGGCTTGTGCACTAATTCCATCTCCAGAACCCGTAAAACCCATTCCTTCTTCCGTAGTTGCCTTAACATTAATTCTATGAGTCTCAATTTCCAGGGCATCCGCTATATTTTCAACCATTTTACTAATATGTGGAGCCATCTTTGGACTCTGTGCGACAATAGTGGCATCTATATTTTCTATGATATAAAGCTGTTCATTTAAAAGCTCCCTTACGTGCTTTAAAAGCTGTAAGCTGTCCGCACCTTTATACTTAGGATCCGTATCTGGAAAATGTTTTCCAATATCCCCTAACGCTGCTGCTCCTAAAAGAGCATCCATAATGGCATGTACTAAAACATCTGCATCTGAATGTCCCAGTAATCCCTTTTCATAGGGAATTCTTACTCCGCCGATA
>JAEYRR010000282.1 GCA_023435505.1 Bacillota bacterium
GGATACACCATCCGCTCCATATATTTCTGTTGCGATTTTTTCTATCTTTTCCTTAATGGACAGTGAAGCCTCATATAGTGGACTAAAGTTACTACTCTTTTCTTCTAAAGTATTAATAACACGAGTAGCAAGTTCTATACCGCCTTCTCCACCTTTTTCCCAAACTTCAGATAAGGCAAAATCACAACCTCTCTCTTCACAGAAATTCTTAATATAGTTAAGTTCAGAATCTGAATCTGTTAAGAATTTATTCAAAGTTACTATAACTGGTACTTTATATTTCTGAAGATTCTCAATGTGTTTCTCAAGGTTAACAATGCCCTTCTTTAAGGCGTCCATGTTTTCTATTGATAATTCTGTCTTTGAAACTCCACCATTATATTTCAATGCCCTGACTGTAGCAACTAATACAACTGCATCTGGCTTTAGACCAGCCATTCTACACTTAATATCAAAGAATCTTTCTGCACCAAGGTCTGCACCAAATCCAGCTTCTGTAATAACATAATCTGCAAGTTTTAATGCCATCTTAGTAGCCCGTACACTATTGCAACCATGTGCAATGTTGGCAAATGGTCCACCATGTACAATCGCTGGGGTATGTTCAATGGTTTGAAGTAGATTTGGATTTATTGCATGCTTAAGTAAGGCAGCCATAGAACCCACAGCATTTAACTGGCCTGCTGTAACAGGATTTCCCTCATAGGTATAAGCAACAATAATATTACTTAGACGCTTCTTCAGATCCTTTATATTTTCTGCAAGACAAAGTATAGCCATAATCTCGGAAGCAACGGTAATAATAAAATGATCCTCTCTTACTACACCATCTGTTTTTCGTCCTAAACCAACTACAATGTTACGAAGGACACGGTCATTCATATCTACACAACGCTTCCACACAATCTGATTAGGATCAATTCCAAGAGTATTGCCTTGTTGTATATGATTATCAAGCATTGCAGCTAATAGATTATTTGCAGAAGTTATTGCATGAAAATCTCCTGTAAAATGAAGATTTAGATCTTCCATTGGTACAACCTGTGCGTATCCTCCACCGGCAGCACCACCTTTAATACCAAAACAAGGTCCAAGTGATGGCTCTCTTAATGCTATCACTGATTTTTTGTTCATTCTTCCAAACGCTTCTCCTAAGCCTACTGTAGTCGTAGTCTTTCCTTCACCCGCTGGAGTAGGATTAATAGCTGTAACTAAAATCAATTTTCCATCAGGTCGGTCCTTTATTCTGTCCATAAGCTCATCAGACAATTTTGCTTTATACTTACCGTAGTATTCCAAATCCTCTTCGTATATATCAAGCTTTTCTGCTACCTCTTTAATATGGACTAATTGTGCCTCCTGGGCGATTTCAATATCGGTTTTCATGAACTTCTGCCTCCTATTTTATCTATTGAATTATAACACAACTCTATAATACTCTATGATTCATTATAGCATTACTATCTTTCAAAACTCAACTCCGTAGATTCGTGAAATTATTCGTATTACTTATTTAATTATTAAGCTCTCTTTCTTACTAAGACTTGATTTATGTGATTCATATATATACTAATAGCATCGATATCGGTACACTGATATAACATCCTTGCTCCTACAACATCTTCTATTTCATTAAAAAGAAGACTTCCATCCTCTTTAATAATAAAATCGATTCCGACATAGTCAAAAGAAAAACAATCAATGATTTTTCTAACGAGACATAACTCCTTAGGATTTAGCTCGTATGGCTCGACCATACCCCCTAATGAATAATTCGATCTAAAGTCCTTAGTGGCTGTCCGAAGCACTGCCCCAATGATTGTCTGTCCAATCACATAGACTCTAAGATCCTGCCCTTTGCCTTTAATAAATGGTTGAATAACAGTATCCTCACCTTTCATAATACGTAAGATATCTTCAACACTGTCCGAATTTTCCTGTTGGTATAGACATACCTGATTACCACCATGTCCATGAACTGCTTTTACAACTGCTTTCGCCTTTAACGAACTAAGAACAGCCTTTAGTTTCTCATTAGGTACAAACATCGTATCCGGCATTGGTATATGGTATCTTGACAAATATTCGTAGGTCTCCCACTTATTATTTCCAAGCTTATTCACATTAGCATTATTAAAAACTCGTATTCCAATAGCTTCAAACTGTCTTGCTAATCGATAATCCTTGCATCGATTAATCACAAACTCTATATCGTTTAGTGGTTTACCTTCATACTCTACAAATAGAGCGTTATCTCTAATACCATATGAAAGATTCTCATAGTATACTAAGCTTAATGTGATACTATTTTTTTTGGCTTCCTGCAAATATATATTAATTGCGCCCTGATTATATGCCGCTGAAGCCTTGTCATAAATCAAAATTCCCTTCACTATTGTTCACTTCTTCCTAGGACTTTTTCTTTGATGTAACCTAATATACAATCTGCAACATTTACCTTTGTGCAGTCATAGATATTACGAAAATGGGCATTGGAGTTCACTTCACAGACGATAGGTGATCCATTAGGACCAAATAACAGATCCACCCCACCAAAATCCAGATTTAAGGCCTTACAACAGCTAATAGCAAGAGCGTTTTCATCAGATGATGGTTCATACCCCTGCATCTTTCCACCAATGCTCAGATTAGCTCGAAAGTCCTCTGACCCGGAGAACCTAAGCATACTTGCTACCACTTCACCTCCGACTACCTGAATACGCATGTCCCTACCAAAACTAGAGGAGATGAATTCTTGAAAGATCAAAGGTTTAGGAGCCGTTTCCTCCAGTAGTTGAATAAGTTCCTCTTTTGTCTTTGCCAGATAGACCTGCCAACCAAAGGATCCAAAGCACTCTTTTACAACCAAAGGAAGGCCCAGGCGTTCCACTACAGTATCTAGAAATTCAAAGTCATTATAACCTACATTCTCATAGGTTTTAGGAGAAAGAATAGTTTTAGGTACTGGTAACTTATATTTACTGAGTTGTAGAAATGTATAACTCTTATCATCACACATTTCAATTGCTTTAGAATTATTAAATACCGGTAGATTTAAGTTCTCTAACCTCTGGGCTAATCTTATATCCTTATCCCAGAATAGGACAAAATCCACCTGCTCCTCCTCTTTCATTCTCTCCAAGTCCTTTACCAGAAGCTCAGCATTAGTCTTAACCGTAAGTTTAATACTGTGTAACTCAGAAGCATCCTGAAACCACTGATATAACTCACTATATTTTTCTGCATGTAAGAACTGATTAATAACCAGCCAGCCATGTATCTCTTTCTCTGACATAAGTTTCTTTCCTTCCATACTGTGCTTAATGCACTTACGAGAGAAACACGATACTCATGTTTCTCTCGCTTTTTATACATATTCATCAATATATTGCTCGAATTCATCCATAGACATTAAAATCCTACGTGGCTTTGTGCCTTCCTCCGGACCGACTACACCAGCTTCACAAAGCTGATCAATTATTCTGGCTGCACGGTTAAATCCGATTTTAAATACTCTTTGCAACATTCCTATACTTGCTTTGTCTTTATCAATTATAAATTTACCGCACTCAACAAAGTATTCATCCACTTCATTTTCTTTTCCAACAGTTGTTGCATCCGTGGTTATACTGGTAATTTTATTCTCCAATTCCGGATTATGCTCGTTACCCTCATTTTGCGAAGATAAGAATTCCACAACTGAGCTTACTTCTTTATCGGAAACAAAAGCACCCTGAATACGAACAGGCTTTGGATAGCCTGATGGGAAGAACAGCATATCTCCCTTACCTAACAATTTCTCGGCTCCGGAACCGTCTAAAATTGTTCTGGAATCAATGGCTGAGGAAACAGAAAACGCTATTCTGGATGGAATATTAGCCTTAATCAGACCAGTGATAACGTTAACAGAAGGACGCTGTGTCGCTATAATCAAATGAAGACCAGCTGCACGGGCCATCTGAGCTAATCGACAGATCGCATCTTCCACTTCACCTGGGGCTACCATCATCAAATCCGCAAGCTCGTCAATAATAATAACAATCTGCGACATCTTCTGATAGTTATCATCACCATTTTTCTCTACCGCAGCAAGTTTCTTATTATATCCTTTGATATCTCTAACTCCAAGATCAGCAAACTTCTTATAACGGTCAGTCATCTCCGCTACCGCCCAATTTAAAGCAGCGCTTGCCTTCTTAGGATCCGTTACTACAGGTATTAACAGATGTGGGATACCATTGTATACACTTAACTCAACGACCTTCGGATCCACCATGATAAGCTTAACATCATCTGGATTCGCTTTATACAAGATGCTCATAATCAACGTATTAATACAGACAGATTTACCTGAACCGGTTGCACCTGCAATCAATAGATGAGGCATCTTGGCTATATCAGTAACCACAGTCTGTCCACCAATATCTTTACCAACGCCAAAAGCAATATCGGATTGATGAGTTTTAAATTCTTCACTTTCAATCAGTTCCCTGAATGTAACAGTGCTATTTACTTTATTAGGAACCTCAATCCCAACAGCTGCTTTTCCTGGTATCGGAGCCTCTATTCTGACATCTGCCGCAGCCAGATTCAATTTAATATCGTCAGCAA
>JAEYRR010000304.1 GCA_023435505.1 Bacillota bacterium
AATTAGTACACTGGAGTACTTTTCAATTCCTACATAATTAATAGTAGGGTTCTCCTTCGCTAGCTGTATTAAAAATTGTCCTTTTCCCATTCCTATTTCAATATGAAGAGGTCCCTTATTTTTAAATAAGGTTTGAAATCTTCCCTTCCATTGCTCCGGCTCGTGGATTACATAATCACTGGCAGCAATACTTTCTCTGGAACCCTTTACATTTCTAAGACGCATTCCTTTTCTCCTCTAACGTATAGGCTTTAGACATTAGTATGCCCAATTTGATTATAAAATTAACTTCCCTACTAGTCAAACAATTTTGCTGTCGGGTTTTCTTATATTTACATAGTATTCTTTACATTATGTTTATAATTCTTAATTTTTCACGGATTGTTTGTCAAATGTGATTCTTTGAGATACAATGTGTTTAGTTACTATGCTTTATTAAAAATGTACATATTAAAAATACTAAAGTTATTTATTTTCTACATATTGACTATGGCAATTCTAAAAAAATGGTGTATTATGGTATCGTGCATTTTATTTATTTTAATATATATACTAAAAACGGTAAATATAATGAGCATTGATAGGAGGTCTAGCATGGAAAAAGTCATTAATGTATTGTATGAGATAGAAGAAAAAGCAAATAGAATTCTAGATCGTGCATCTGAACAGAAACAAAAGCTCTATGAGCAATTAAATTCAGACCTTGAAGCTTTAGAAAGCACTATAACATCAGATACCAATGAAAAGATTAATGCAATGAAAGCTAACATGGAATCTGAACTTGCTTCAGAAAGATCTGCTCTAACAACTGATTGTGAAAGGCAGATACAAGCATTGCAGGATAACTTTACTAATAATCATGATGTATTAGTAGAAAAATTATTCCAACATATTATTGAAGTTTAAATACATGACTATTTAATACTTCCAGGAATATGAATCCTTAGGATTCAGAAAGGAGGTCTAGATGTCTGGCTTATTAAGTTATAGTGGCATCATAACTAAAACAAGGGCAATGCAGAAACGCATCATTCCCAAAGCAGATTACGAGACAATAGCGAATATGGACTCCACATTCGAGCTAATTAACTATTTGAGATCTAATCCAAGTTATACGGCTATACTGCAAAACCGAGACGAACATGGATTACACAGAGCCCAAGCCGAACAGATTTTAGCAGATTCTATCTATTTAGATTTTGCCAAACTTTATCGATTTGCGAACCAGAAGCAGAGAAAGGTTCTCTCTCTCGTATTCTTCCGATTCGAAGTATCCATATTAAAGGGCTGTTTACGTAACGTATTTAGTTCCGACGATACTTATGATCTACTGCTATTTGAACCATTTTTTCTAAAACATTCAGATCTCAAGGTAAAGGAGTTAGCCGCTTCCACTTCAATGGAAGAATTCATCTCAAACTTGGCAGGAACCCAGTATTATGACTTGTTTAAGAAGCTTCATGATACAAATCATTCAACTTTACAGGATTATCAAGTTCAATTAGATATCTATTTCTTTAAAAAGGTATGGAAGCTAAAGGACCATATTTTAAGTGGAAAGAACCTAAAAGTAGTAACCATGATTTATGGTACCCAGATAGATCTATTAAATCTGTTATGGACTTACCGTTCCAAGAAGTTCTATGATGTTGAGACCGGCAAGATACTGGCGAGCATCATACCTATTAATTATAAATTAAGTAAACAAGAGCTTACAACATTAGTTGAAGCTGTTTCAGTAGAGGAATTTATGAAGCTGGTACAGAATACTTATTATGGTAAGTTGAATGATGCAACCAATGCAGACTCATTGGAACTTTTATACCTTCAGATGTATCAACAGTTATATGATACCTGTAGTCTAAAGTTCCCAAAATCCATGGCTCCGGTGATAAGTTTTCTCTACCTAAAGGAATTGGAACTGGATATGTTAACAACCTCAATAGAATGTATTCGTTACAAATTAGGTCCTGCAGAAACTCTAAACTATTTGAAACTTTAATTTTCACAAATAATAAAACGGGAGGTGCTACTTGTGATAGAGAAAATGCAGTTTATCAACATCACGGGTCCAAAAAATGATATTGACCGTGTGGTAAACATCTATCTAAGCAAACATGAAATTCACCTTGAGAATGCACTGTCGGAATTAAATAACGTAAGAGATTTAAGACCCTTCATGGAGCCTAATCCATATAAAGACATCTTATCCAAAGTGGAGGATATGATAAAAAAGGTTGAGAATCCTAACGAAGTGCCATCTAAGGAGCTTACAGCTGAGGAAGCTATTACGATTATAAACGACATGTACAATGATCTGGCTGAATTGAATAAGGCTAAACTTGCTTTAAAAGAAAGCCGTAATCACCTTCGTGACTTACTAAAGCAAATTGAACCATTTCGTCTTCTAGACTATGACTTAAGAAAAATTCTTCATTTTCGTTTCATCAAATTCAGATTTGGTCGTATCTCCAGAGAGTATTTTGATAAATTTTCAAAGTATATCTACAACAATCTGAATACTGTATTCTACGATTGTTACAGTGATAAGGATTATATTTGGGGCGTATACTTTGCACCACAATCCTCTGTGGTAGAAGTAGATGCAATTTATTCCTCCCTTCATTTTGAGAGAATCCTTATTCCAGATGAGTATGAAGGTACTCCTGAAGAGGCTTATCAGAATATGAACGAGGAGCTTAGCGGATTACTAGAAGAAATTAAAGAAGTTTACCAAAAAATCAGCACCTATATAAATGATCACAAAGTAGACCTTGTATCCGCTTACAAATGTTTAGAACGTCTAAGCAGAAACTTTGATATTCGTAAGATGGCTGCTTTAACAGAAGATAAAAATGAAAAAGCTGTCTTCTATATTCTGTGCGGTTGGATGACGATTAAAGATACACAGAACTTCTTAGCAGAAATCTCAGATGATGAGCATGTATTTGTAATCACCGATTCTCATCCAGATGATTCAGAGACTATGAAGCCCCCTACAAAGCTTAAGAATCCAGCAATATTTAAGCCTTTTGAGATGTTTGTTAAGATGTATGGTTTACCTGCTTACAAAGAGCTTGACCCAACTCTATTTGTTGCCATTACGTATTCCTTCCTTTTTGGAGCGATGTTTGGTGATGTTGGACAGGGACTTTGCTTAGTAGTGGGCGGATATTTACTATATAAATTTAAGAAAATGAGCCTTGCCGGTGTTATTGCTACAGCTGGTATCTTCTCAACTATTTTTGGATTTGCCTACGGATCCATATTTGGTTTTGAGGACATCCTAGAAGGCTTCTGGCTAAAACCTATGAACAATGTTATGACTGTATTGATAGTCTCCGTTGCGGCAGGTATGTTTTTATTGGTTATTTCTATTGTATTAAATATTATCAACTCTATTCGAACACATGATTTAGAAAAACTACTATTTGATCCAAACGGTATTGCTGGTTTAATTGTTTATGGTGGTATTGTTGCTAGTGTATTTGCAATCTATCTGGGTGCTACACTTCCTGGGACCATAGTATTAGTGATTCTACTGGGTTTACCTCTGCTTGCAATCTTCTTAAAAGAACCACTGACTCGTTTACTTGAGCATAAAAAGGTAATTGAGGGAAGTGTAGGCATGTTTATCATCGAAGCACTGGTAGAGCTCTTCGATGTTGTATTATCCTATGCTACTAATACCATTTCTTTTCTTCGTGTAGGTGCTTTCGCACTGAGTCATGCCGGAATGATGGGGGTAGTATTATTGTTAGCTGGCGCTGAACATGGTGGGGATCCAAACTGGATTATTATCGTAATCGGTAACTTTGTAGTAGCTGCTATGGAAGGCCTGATTGTAGGAATTCAGGTACTTCGTCTGGAATACTATGAGTTGTTCGGCCGCTTCTATCGAGGGACAGGAAAAGAATTTAAAGCATTTAACCAAAAAAAATAATTTGAGACGGATTTATTTTAAGGAGGAATTTACTATGATGATTAAACTCATTTTTGTTGCAGCTCTTATTTTAAGCATTATCGTTCCATTTGGAGCATTTTTATTAAGCGAAAAAACCAAGGGTGGTCTTAAGAGAACCCTTGCATGTAACGCATTTTTCTTCTTTGGCACATTAATTATTGCAGATATCTTATTATTCTCAGGTAAAGCATTTGCTGCTACTGATACTGCAGCTGTTGCTTCTACTGTAGACGGATGGAAATACATTGCCGCTGCCCTTTCTACTGGTTTATCCTGTATCGGTGGTGGTATTGCAGTTGCCAGTGCAGCTTCCGCCGCTCTTGGTGCATTATCTGAGGATTCTAGTATCATGGGTAAGGCTCTTATCTTCGTAGCTCTTGCAGAAGGTATCGCTTTATACGGACTTTTAATCTCCTTTACAATTATAGGACAGTAAGCAGGTGATCAGATGCAGATGTATTTAATCAGCGATAACGTTGATACCTATACCGGAATGCGCCTTGCAGGCGTCGATGGCATTGTCATCCATTCCAAAAAACATCTAAAAGAACAATTAGAAAAGGTAATGAATAACAAAGATATCGGTGTAGTGTTGATAACAGAAAAACTCAGTTCAGAATTTCCAGACATTATTGCTGAGATTAAACTTCATCGACGTCTGCCTTTGATTGTGGAAATCCCTGACCGCCATGGTTCTGGACGAAAAGCAGACTTTATCACTTCCTATGTAAGTGAAGCAATTGGTCTGAAATTATAAATGAAAAGGACGTGATAGCCTATGAATCTAGACGTAAAACTTGATCACTTTTACCAATCCGTAATTGATGAGGCCACTCATGAAAGTGACAGCATTCTTATAGAATATAAAGCATCTTTACAGAAGATCTATGATGAGAAAAAAGCTGAGCTGGAAGCGAAAGCAAAGGCTCGTCTGAAAGTGGAAACCGACAACCTCTATCGTGAAAAAAACAAGCAACTTTCCAATGAGGCTATAGAAATACGGAAAACACTTAGTTTAAAGACACAGGAATTAAAAGATTGCTTATTTAATGACATACATCGTAAGGTTATGGAATACATGGAGACTCCTGAATATAACCAGCTTTTAATCGCTCAGATTACTTCTGCTATTCAGTTTGCCCGAGGCGAGGATATTACTATATACATTAATACTTCTGATTCCTCTAAGCTAAAATCCTTACAAGAAGCTACTGGTGCTACACTTACCATAACCAATACAGATTTTATCGGTGGTACTCGTGCTGTTATTAGTTCTAAACACGTTTTAATTGATAATTCCTTTGCTACTAAATTGGCAGAAGAAAAACATAACTTTCAATTCTAAATAAGGAGGTTTGCTCCATTATGCAAATAACAGGTCAGATTTATGGTATAAATGGGCCAGTTGTAACCATAAAGGGTAATACCGGCTTTCGTATGTCCGAGATGGTTTACGTCGGTGAGGAACGCCTAATTGGTGAAGTCATCGGTCTTACGAAGGACCTTACTACCATTCAGGTTTTTGAGGAAACAACTGGGCTAAAACCTAATGAGATGGTCTATGGTACCGGCACTCAGATGTCTGTTACTTTAGCTCCTGGTATCATTAGCAATATTTTTGATGGAATCGAACGTCCATTAAAAGAAATAGCAAAACGAAGTGGTGACTTTATACCAAGAGGTGTGAATGTTACCAGTTTGGATAATGACAAACTCTGGGATGTACACATTACAGTAAAACCAGGAGACAAAGTTTTTGGTGGTACTGTTATTGCTGAGGTTCAGGAAACCTCTGCTATCCTACACAAATCCATGGTGCCTCCAACTATGAGCGGTACTGTAACAAAGGTTGTAGAAGATGGCAAATATAATATTACTCAGTCAATCGTCACCATCGTTGACGATAAGGATGAAGAGATAGAACTTTCCCTTACTCAGAAATGGCCTATTCGTATTCCTAGACCAACCCTTAAACGATATGCTGCAGATAAACCTCTACTTACGGGACAACGTATCATTGATACCTTATTCCCTATCGCAAAGGGCGGTACTGCTGCTGTACCAGGCGGTTTCGGTACAGGTAAGACAATGACTCAACATCAGCTGGCAAAATGGTCTGATGCAGACATCATTGTTTATATAGGTTGTGGTGAGCGTGGTAACGAGATGACCAACGTACTAGAAGAATTCTCTGAATTAGTTGACCCTAAGAGTGGTAATCTACTGCTAGACCGTACTACACTAATTGCCAATACTTCCAACATGCCTGTGGCTGCCCGTGAAGCCAGTATATACACAGGTATCACACTAGCGGAATATTACAGGGATATGGGCTACCATGTAGCGATCGTGGCTGACTCTACCTCTCGTTGGGCAGAGGCTCTTCGTGAGTTGTCCGGCCGTCTTGAAGAGATGCCAGCAGAGGAAGGTTTCCCAGCTTATCTGGCTTCCCGTCTTTCTGCTTTCTATGAGAGAGCCGGTTTTATGCAAAATCTAAATGGAACAGAAGGATCTGTTTCTATTATTGGTGCTGTATCTCCACAGGGTGGCGATTTCTCCGAACCGGTAACCCAGAACACCAAGCGTTTCGTCCGCTGCTTTTGGGCACTGGATAAATCTTTGGCCTATGCAAGACACTTCCCTGCGATTAACTGGTTAACCAGCTATTCCGAATACATGACTGATCTGGCTCCATGGTACTTGACTAATGTTGGGCCTAATTTCTTAAACCTAAGAAATCAGATGATTAGTATTTTGACACAGGAAAATCAGTTAAATGAGATTGTTAAGTTGATTGGAGCTGATGTTCTTCCAGATGATCAAAAATTAGTGTTGGAGATTGCAAGAGTAATCCGCCTTGGATTCGTTCAACAGAATGCATTCCATCCATCCGATACCTATGTACCAATGGAGAAGCAGTTAAAGATGATGGAGATTATCAATTATCTCTATGAGAAATCCAAACAGCTAATCACCTTAGGAATGCCAATGCGCATCTTGAGAGAACAAGATATCTTTGAACGTATTATTTCGATCATATATGACGTGGCAAACGATGAATTAAAGAAATTTGACGAATATAAAGCTGCTGTAGAC
>JAEYRR010000321.1 GCA_023435505.1 Bacillota bacterium
CTGATGATAGCGGGAGGTCCTTATGAACATTAAGAAAGAAGAAGAAAAACGAAGTAATTACATGATAAGGTTAAGAAAGTATTATCATAAATATCCAGAGCTTAGTGGTAAAGAATATGAGACTTCAAAAAGAATTCGAGAAGAACTAGACAACATGGAGATTCCATATGTGGTTGCTGGGGAGACTGGAGTAATCGGTCTTGTCGGTCATGGAGATCGTGTCATCGCACTACGGGCAGATATGGATGCCTTACATATACAAGAGAAGACAGAGGTGGGATACCGTTCGGTTCATGATGGGGTTATGCATGCCTGTGGTCATGATGCTCATATGGCAGCCCTACTTGGGGCAGCAGATATCCTTAAGACCTTTGAAAAAGAGTTAAACTGTACCGTAAAACTAATTTTTCAGCCTTCCGAGGAAAACTGCCTGGGTGCGAGGATGATCTGTGAATCTGGTCAGATTGATGATGTGGAAGAAATATATGGTCTTCATGTATTTGGAGATATCCCATGTGGAAAGATATCCATACAGGCTGGTCCAAGAATGGCTGCTTCCGATATCTTTAAAATAAATATCCTTGGACGTTCCGGCCATGCGGGAAAGCCACAGCAATGTGTGGATGCCACAGTAGTAGGGGCAGCCACGGTACTAAATATGCAGTCCATAGTCAGCAGGGAACTAGATCCTTTGCATCCGGCTGTTGTGACAGTTGGAAAGCTGGAAAGTGGAACCGCTCACAATATTATATCTGGCGAAGCGTACATAGAAGGAACCGTTAGGACTTTTTCTCATGAGGATGGTAGTCACATTGAGCGGTCCATTAAACGAATTGTAAGTAATACGGCTGAGACCTACAATACAACAGCGGTAATTAACTACCAACGGTCTCTTCACCCAGTGGTGATTAACGATGTAGCACTTTCAGAGAAAGCCTTAAAGGCTGCGGAGCAGGTCTTTGATAAGGAGAGTATTATAGATATTCCAAGAATGTTTTTAGGAGAGGATTTCTCTATCTATCAACAGCAGATACCAGGAGTATTTGCGTTTGTAGGGGCTGGCAATGAGTCTATGGGAAGAGCATATCCAAACCATCATAATTGTTTTAATATTGATGAAAAAGCAGTACTCAATGCCACTATGTTATACCTGTCGTTTGTCTTGTATTAGGGTTCTATTTTATGGGATTATTCCGTAAGTCAGAGAATACAGTTTAAATTTACAGAAAAAAACCCTAAGAGTTTCTTTTTTCACTATAAAGTAACAAAATTGACGGACTTTTTTTCCTTTGGTTGACATAGACACTTTAGTATGCTAATATAATAAAGCAAATAGTACATAGTGTTTTATAAACGGGTAAATTGTATAGGAGGAGATATGATGAAAAGAATAACAAAGATTTTAGCTCTTGTGCTTGCTTTAAGTATGGCACTGGCTTCTTGTGGATCAAAAGAGAATAATGCAGGTGGAAGCGATGATGGTAATAAAGATACTTCTCTAGAGTATGTAATGTCTAATAAAAAGCTGATATTAGGATTAGATGCTTCCTTTCCACCTATGGGATTTAAGGACAATGATAATAACATAGTTGGCTTTGATATTGATCTGGCCAAAGAAGTATGTAAGAGGATGGGCATAGAGCTTGTACTACAGCCGATTGATTGGAACTCCAAAGAGTTGGAATTAAAGAATAAGAATATAGATTGTATCTGGAATGGACTTAGCTATTCAGAAGACAGAAATAAGTCTATGACATTAAGTCAGTCTTATATGGGCAATACCCAAGTAGGGGTTGTACTGGCAGATAGTACTATTAATTCTTTAAAGGACTTAGCAGGTAAGACAGTTGCAGTACAAAATGGTTCTACTGCATCAGATGCTATGGAAGCTCAAAAAGAGATTACTTCTTCCTTAAAAGAGATGTTAAAGGTTGCAGACAATGTTCAGGCTATGATGGATCTTGAAATAGGAGGTTCAGACGCTGTTGTCATGGATGAGGTAGTAGCTCGTTATTATATGGAGAAGAATGCTGGCAAGTATAAATTACTGTCAGATAGCCTTGCAGAAGAAAAATATGTGATCGGCTTTAGAAAAGGTGACGATGCATTATGTGCAGAAGTGGAAAAGCAATTAAAGGCAATGAAAGAAGATGGAACATTAGCTAAGATCAGTACAACCTGGTTTGGCTCAGATGTAACAACGATTCAGTAAAGCAACTAAGTAAGGATAGGCTGTACACTTTAAGTGATACAGCCCTCTTTTTTCTCACTAAAAGCAGTTTTTGTTATCTTTGTACGGGAGGATATTATGACACAGGAAGAGATCTTGAGTTTAGTAAAAAATATGTTATTTATATCTGGTGAAACAGGGAAAATCTTTCTGTTAACCCTGATTTTTTCATTGCCCCTTGGACTAATTGTGGCTTTTGGTCGTATGTCCAAACTTAAAATCATTAATTGGCCAGTACGTTTTTTCTTACTGATTATGAGAGGAACTCCTTTGATTTTACAGCTATATGTATGTTTTTATGGACTACCATTGTTTCTTGATATTAAATTAGAGCGTTTTACAGCTGCAATTTTTGCTATGTCTATTAATTACGCAGCTTATTTTGCTGAAATATACCGTTCAGGGTTAGAATCCATGCCAAAGGGACAGAAAGAGGCAGCAGTGGTTTTAGGCTTTACTAAGAATCAGACCTTTTTTAAGATTACTTTACCTCAGGTGATAAAGAGAATTCTGCCACCAATGAGTAGTGAGTTTATGACTTTGGTAAAGGATACTGCACTGGTTTCTGTAATTGGTGTTGCAGAGATCTATCAGTTGGCTACAGAAAGAATGAGTTTTCAAGGAAGTATGCTTCCAATTGTTATGGCAGGTGTATTTTATCTACTTATGAACAGTGTTGTAGCCCGTTGCTTCTATGTGGCAGAGAAAAAGCTAAGCTATTATCAATAGGAGGAGACCAATGAATGCGATTGAGATTAAAAATCTAGTAAAAAACTTTGGACATCTGGAGGTTTTAAAGGATATCAATCTTACAATAAAACAGGGTGAAATAGTTTCTATAATTGGCTCTTCAGGTTCCGGTAAATCTACTTTACTTCGGTGTTTGACTAGATTGGAAACCATAAATTACGGAGACATCAGCATAGCGGGTATGAAGATGGTAACAAGTGAGTTTGGTAAGGTTACCTACGCTGATAAAGATACCTTACATAAGATTCGCCTAAAGACTGGTTTGGTATTCCAGAGCTTTAATTTGTTTCCTCACTACTCTGTACTTCGGAATGTAACAGAAGCACCGATCCACGTGGTGGGTAAGGAGAAAGCAGTAGCTGAGAAGGAAGCAATTGCGATATTAATACGTTTAGGCCTAGAGGATAAGAAGGATTGTTATCCATACCAGCTATCAGGTGGACAGTGCCAGCGTGTTTCTATAGCAAGGGCATTGGCATTGCAGCCGGATATCCTATTTTTTGACGAGCCAACCTCGGCCCTTGATCCGGAGTTAACTGGCGAGGTACTGAAGGTGATAAAATCCTTAACCGCACTGAATATGACCATGGTGATTGTTACTCATGAGATGAGCTTTGCCAGAGAGATTTCAGATCGTATGATTTTCATGGATGATGGGATTGTAGTAGAGGATGGAACCCCGGATGAGGTATTTTCCTCAACAAATGAGAGAACAAGAAGTTTTTTAGGAAAATTTATGGATTAAATCTTAAACATGCGTAATTTCCCCTTGTATTTTTTTGACAGAGAAGGTATGATAATTGCGACAATGTTAATGGGAGAATATTATTTCGTGGAGGGAAAACATGAAAAAACAAGCATACACATTATTTTCCCTTTTGTTACTTGTGACTTCTATTGCACTGAGCGGATGTTCAGGTGATAAGAACGATAACAAGCAGAACGGGAAAACTCCAAGTAGCGATAATATGTCTCAGGAACCTACCTACGGGGGTGACGTAGTAGTAGGTATTCAACAGGATTTAGACAGTCTTGACCCACATAAAGCAGTAGCGGCAGGAACTTCTGAAGTCTTATTTAATATTTTCGAAGGTTTAGTAAAACCGACTGAAAATGGTGACTTAGTTCCAGCGGTAGCAAGAGATTATAAAATTTCTGACGATGGAACTGTATATACATTCATATTAAGGGATGGTATCAAGTTCCACAATGGAAAGCTTGTTACCGTAGAGGATATTGTATATTCTGTAAAGAGAAGCGCTGGTTTATTGGAGGATGAGGATGCATCCATCAATGTGAAATCGGCGCTTTCTAATATTTCAGACGTAGCTGCGATAGATGACAAAACTGTTAAAATAACGTTGAAGACTCCTGATACTGAGCTGCTTGCATACTTAACAACAGCGATACTACCAGAAGGTTATGACAAACAGGAGACTACTCCAATAGGTACAGGTCCATTTAAATTTGTGTCATTTTCTCACCAACAGAGCCTAGTTATGGAGAAAAATGAGGACTACTGGGGTGAAAAACCTTACCTAGATAAGGTTACCTTTAAGATTGTGGAAAAGGCGGAAACCGCTATGACAGAATTACAGGGCGGAACCATTGATATCTTCCCATATCTTACAATTGATCAGGCTAACCAGCTAGAAGCGAAGTTCAACATTAAGATTGGTAACATGAACTTGGTTCAGGGACTTTTCTTAAATAATCAAAAGGCTCCTTTTGATAATCCAAAGGTAAGAGAGGCTCTTAACTATGCTGTAAATCGTCAGGAAATCTTAGATTTTGTGGCTGGTGGCAATGGAACGGTAATTCAAAGTGGTGTATTCTCAGGCTTTACTAAGTATTATGATGAGAGTCTGGCAACCTATTATTCTCAGGACATCGAAAAGGCTAAGGCTTTGCTATCTGAAGCTGGCTATGGAAAAGGCTTAACCTTTACCATCACAGTGCCAAGCGGTTACCAGTATCATGTAGATACAGCCCAGGTCATTGTTGAGCAGCTAAAAAAGGTAGGAATAACAGCTAAAATTCAGACGGTAGAGTGGAACAGCTGGTTAAGTGATGTATACAGTAGCCGTAATTATGAGGCGACCGTCATAGGGTTAGATGCTCCACTGGCAGCCAGAGATCTGTTAGGAAGATACGGCTCCACTGCACCTAACAACTTTATTAATTATTCGAATAGTGAATATGATAAGATTTTAGAGGAAGCTTTGGCTACAACGGATGATGCAACCAAGGTGAACGACTATAAAAAACTACAGAGAATACTTACAGAAGATAGTGCCTCTGTGTATCTGGCAGATCCATCTCTTATGGTGGCAATGAATAAGAAGCTATCAGGATATACGTTCTATCCGGTCTATGTACAGGATATGTCTAAAGTGTATTATGTAAAATAAAACTTTATTTCAAGAATAATAGGAAAGGCGGTAGAAAGATGAAATATTTGATTAAAAAGATTATAACTCTCATCTTAGCATTGTTTGTCGTTTCTTTTTTGACTTTTATCGCCTTTCAGCTTATTCCAGGAGATAGTGCTTTAAAAAGTTTAGGAACCGATGCGACACCAGAACAGGTAGAAGCTCTCCGTAATCAGCTGGGATTAAATGATCCAGTGTTGGTACGCTATGGAAACTGGTTAAAAGGTGCCATTACAGGCGACCTTGGGAATTCCTTAAGCTATGGGACTTCTGTCAGTTCTCTGATTGGAGAGCGCCTGCCAGTAACCTTATCGTTAGCTCTGATGTCCTTAGTGATGATTCTGGTAATTTCACTGCCTCTTGGAATCCTAACATCAAAGAAAGAAAAATCAAAATGGGAAGGGGTATGGCAATTCTTTATTCAGTTAGGGATGGCCATACCTCCTTTCTTCCTTGGAATGATTATTACTCTGGTCTTTGGCATTTTTTTAAAATGGTTTACTCCGGGGGCCTTTGTTTCCTGGGGAGAAAACAAGGCAGAATTTCTTATGTATATGATATTTCCAGCTGTTGCAGTAGCTATTCCGAAGATTGCTATGATGACTAAGTTTTTAAGAAGTTCGATGAAAAGGCAGATCTCTTTAGATTATGTCAGAACAGCGAAGAGTAAAGGAAATAATACTCGTGGAATTATGGTGAGACATGTGCTAAAAAATGCACTGATTCCGGTGATAACTTTTCTAGCTATGATAATTGCAGAGATTTTTGCCGGAAGCATCATTGTAGAGCAGGTATTTAACTTACCGGGATTGGGACGTTTATTGGTAGCGGGTATATCCAATCGAGATTTTCCTGTTGTACAGGCCATTGTGTTATATATTGCAGCCTTAGTGCTGATTTTGAATTTTATTGTAGATATACTGTATCAGGTATTGGATCCACGAGTACGGGAGGAAGTGACAAGTTGAAACATTATTCGATGACGCAGAAAATTGGATTGGCTTTAGTCATCCTTATAGTGGGGATTACTGTAGTGGGCATCTTCTATACCCCGTATGATCCCAATGGAATGGATGCCATGTCAAAAAATCTTTCTCCCAGTTTAGCACATCCCTTTGGAACTGACAATTTTGGCCGTGATATCTTCAGCCGGGTAATGGACGGAGCAAAGACAACCTTTATCATTGCCATTGCTACAGTTTCCATTGGAGTAATAGTAGGTGGAATTATCGGGGCTATTACCGGATATGTTGGCGGCGTAGTGGATGAAATACTGATGCGCTTTAATGATGTGGTAGCTTCCTTTCCTAGTATACTGTTAGCTCTTGTGATGATTAGTGTGATTGGAACCGGCAAATACCGAATTATCTGGGCTCTTGGTATTGTGTTTATCCCTAGCTTTGCCCGTGTGGTACGAAGTGAGTATGTGACGCAGAAACAATTGGATTATGTGAAAAATGCTCGTTTGATGGGAGCAAGCCATCTAAGAATTATGACTCGTCATATATTGCCGAATACGAAGAATATAATGCTATCCTCAATTGCCATAGGTTTTAACAACGCTGTTTTAGCTGAGGCAGGGATGAGCTATCTGGGATTAGGAGTTCAGCCCCCGGACCCCAGTCTGGGTCGGATGCTTTCAGAAG
>JAEYRR010000168.1 GCA_023435505.1 Bacillota bacterium
TTAAAGGACGGTGAGTTTATGAATCCAAATACCTTTCCTACCAAGGGTAATCTGATATTGGCAAAAAACTCCCTGGCCTTAGCCAAACAAGGCTTTGAGCTGATGGATAAGAAGCGTAATATTCTGATTCGTGAATTAATGGGCCTTATCGATGAGGCATCCGCTATTCAGAAAGAAATTGATGTTACCTTCAGCTCCGCATATCGGGCTCTTCAACGGGCTAATATAGAAATGGGTATTCATAATGTTTCTGAACTAGCTCAAACAGTCCCTATCGAGGATTCTATCTCCATTAAGTATCGAAGCATTATGGGAACAGAAATACCTCTTGTAAAGTCAAAGGCTCACAATGATTCTCCTTCCTATGCTTTTTACAATACAAGAATATCCCTGGATAAAGCCACTCAGGAGTTTAATAAAGTAAAACAGCTAACCATCCGGTTGTCCAGTATCGAGAACTCTGCTTATCGTTTGGCCTATAACATCAAGAAAACACAGAAAAGAGCCAATGCTCTTCAAAATATTACAATTCCTATGTATTCCTCTCTTGCAAAGGAGATTACAGATGCCCTTGAGGAGAAGGAACGTGAGGAATTCACTAGGCTGAAGGTCATTAAGCGTATGCAGACCAAAAATGCATAATTAGAAAAAGTATACCTGCAGAGTTCAGTCACTGTACTGAGACAACTGCAGGTTTTTTCTTTAATCATGAATATGAAAGCTTTCTTTTTTATATAATTCTTGATTGCCTTATAAAAATAGCTTATAATTGATTTTGTTAGGTAAAAGAACCGAATTTGAGGAGTACTTATGTTTACTAGAAAAAGAATTTTATCAGTATTATTGATGCTTATTATATTAGGGAGTTCCATGGCGGCTAATACTTCCTCTGTTTCTGCAACCACTACAAAAGATACTACAACTACTGACACTAAGGCTAACGACAGTAGTACCGCTTCCGGTGTTTCAAGTCTGACTGTCAGTGCTAAAAAAGGTCCGTCTGTGGTAGCAGAATCTGCTATTATTATGGAAGCCAGTACTGGAATGGTTCTATATTCCAAGAATATAAATGATAAGCACTATCCAGCCAGTATTACTAAGATTATGACTGCTTTATTGGCTCTTGAGAACTGTTCACTTAGCGAGACAGTAACCTTTAGCCATGATGCTGTCTTTGGATTAGAACCAGGAAGCGCTCATATAAGCGCTGATGTCGATGAACAATTGACTATGGAACAATGTCTGTATGCATTGATGCTCAAAAGTGCTAATGAGGTTGCCAACGCCATAGGAGAGCATGTAGCCGGCAGTGTAGAAAAATTTGCAGATATGATGAACGCTAAAGCAAAAGAGTTAGGTTGTAAGAATACTCATTTTACTAATCCTCATGGATTACATAATCCAGAGCACTATACTACCGCTTATGACATGGCTTTGATTACAAGAGCTGCTATGAAGAATCAGACCTACCGTACCATTGCTGGAACGAAACGGTATATCATTCCTCCTACCAATAAGCAAACAGAAACCAGATATCTAACCAACAAGCATCAGATGATTTATCCTAATGATTATCCTCAGTATGCATACCAATATACTCTAACAGGAAAAACTGGTTATACAGATCAGGCAGGTAATACCTTGGTTACTGTTGCAAAAAAGGATGGTTTGGAACTGATATGTGTTGTATTGAAATCAAAACCTTCCTACTGTCAAAAAAACCAATATACAGATACTATCTCTTTGTTGGATTATTGCTTTGCTAACTTTTCCGTGTATAACATAAATGAGCAAAGTACTGCTCCAACAATAGATGAGAATCAACTCTTCACCAAATATAACTGTTTATACGACAGTACCCAGTCCCCTCTTAAGATTGAAGGCGATAATACGGTTGTCATCCCTAATACCGCTGATGTAAAAGATGTGGTACAAACCATCAACTATTACAAAGATGTTAAGATCCAAGAGGGCGATAATGTTATTGGCTCCATCACCTATACCTTAGATGGAACTACCGTGGGTAAGAATAATATTATCTATACTAAGATGTCAAATAGGCAGGTATTAGAAAATAGTATTGTGGTCCAGAAAAATACTAACAAGCCTCTGGCTAATATATTTAGCCTGGAAGAAGGTGTGAGTCTGCCAACCATTCTGATTGTACTTGGATTAGTATTATTTATTATTCTTGTTCTGATTATCTTTTTAATGCTTATTAAGAAACATAGAAGTCGCGCTCCAGAAAATAGATACTCCACTAAGAAAAGTACAAAGTTCTACTCTTCCCTACATGACATGTTCAACAAATAATAGAAAAGGCTATTGTAAAAGATATTTCTCTTACAATAGCCTTAATTCTTTGACTTTTTCGTTTGCTTTTGCTTTTTTCGACCTTTTATTTCTTGCTGCTTTTTATGAATTAAATCAGCCTCTGTCTCATCCACCAATTTCAGAATTTTAATTGCATATACCGCATCTCCATCTGTCTTTTTCAATCTCAATTTTCCCTTTAGATGTCCGTGTTTTTTGCAGTATGCTAAGCAATAATAGTTTTTTGTATTACTGGAAAACCACTTTATCTTTTTCGCTGCACGTTTTCCGCAAAGGTAGCATATGGTGGAGGCTACATCCTTGTCATGGATAGCCTCTTCCTTCGTCCTATATTCCTTAGAGATATATTTACTATACTTATCATATATAACATAGATCTCTTCTTCTTTACTTTTTGGATTCTGATAGCTATCAATGGAGTAATTACTAAGGATATCCTTGTCTAATCTCGTAAGTATCTGAGCCGTATATCTAGCATCATGAATCGCACTATGAAAAACCTCTTCTTTTTGAATCTTTAAATAATCGACAGCATATTCCAAAGTATGAGGATTCTTAACACCTTCATATTGCAGTGCAAATAATTTCTGTATATCATAATATGTGATTGGTCCTGGAAGCTGCGAAAGTAGATGGTAATATCCCAAATTACGCTGAAGTTCTGTCAAATCCATAGATCCCCATGTACAAAAAGCATACTCTTCCCCACACCAAAGAAAAAAATCTTTGATAACTTCGGTGAATTCCCTCTTATTCTTTAAATCATTGATCGTAATGTCCAATAATTCTTGGGTCTTAAAGTGGAGTTCCCGATATACCTGTGGTTTAATATAGCTATGAAATTCCTCTAATATTTTTCCGCTATTACTGAGTTTTACTGCTCCAATTTCAATAATTTCAAAAGGAATCCTTTCATTCTCGCTGCCTTTTCCAGCTGGACTTTGGTTCCACTCTAAATCCACAATTATATAATTCATAAAGTCTCCTACTAAGATTTATAAAACCTTAAATTTTGCAGTATCAGATACTGCGTTGTTATTCTTCTGCTGATTCATCTCATCTAATGCTCTCTTGTTTACTACATAAATAGCCTTTTCATACTTAAGTACGTCATTAAGTAATTTGCTTAATTCTGCTCTGTCCGCATCTTGTCTCTCTTGCATTTTCTCTAATATATCCTTTTTCTCGGCTTTATAAACAGTTATAAGCACATCAATAAACAGAACTGTTGCAATTAGCATCACAATAGTTGCACAAATTATGGTTGCAACATCGTCACGAAATTCTGCAAAGCAGTAGATTAGAAATATTATTGCTGCCACAAAGAAGACAGAATATGCCATATTTGCTATCTTTTTCATTGTATTTCCCCCTTATACCATGTTATATCCTATTGTACCACATTTTTCATTAATATATATATAGTATATGTATAATCTATTAATCTTTTTTTATACCATATGTCGACTAAGGAAAATTAAAAAGCCGTCACATATAGATGCGACGGCTCTGACGTTCCCAGCAGGAATCGAACCTGCAACTGAGACTTAGGAGGTCCCTGTTATATCCATTTAACTATGAGAACTTCTCCCATACTGAAATAAATTTTCTTTCTTTCAGACACAATTCTTATTATAATAGCTGAATTACTTGAAGTCAACCTAAAGATGCTTAGTATAGCTCCTCAAAGTTTACTGTTCCCTGCATCCAGACAACCCCTTTAAATCGCCGTCCAACAGCAGGTTCCCCTACCAAGTCTTTTTTCGATATACAAAGCTCGAACTTTAATTCATTACATTCTATGACCATGGCATAGATCTCTTCCTTCGTTACATCATTAAAAAATGCCTTATAGTCGAGAATAGTGCCGACCACCATGTAGTTATCCGATTCCGAACCATATGGAACAAAGGTACTGTCTACAATAGAATAGACATCCTCATTCTTAGTACGCTTATTAATTGCAGCAAACAAATCAATATCATCAATGGTAAGACTATCGATCGCTTCCTGATTACCTTCTCTTGCCTCTGCCAATAATTGATTTCTTTTTTTTGCCTCTACAGCCCTATTTTTCTTTCCTTTTTGTTTCTTTTCTATACCAAGAAGAATCTTGCCCTCTAATGACAACCCGGTGAGCATTACTGATAGTCCCTGCCCCATACTTTTCTTACGGTTGCGAAGTCCCAGATATTCTAATACATTTTGAAGATAAAAGATAAGACTGACACCGATTCTTATATCATCACACATTCCTGTATAGCTATTACTGTCTACTTTTTTATTAAAAGTAATCTCTTCCTTTGTCGAAATAGTCTTACCTATATAATATGGATAGTAATTCTCTAATCGAAAGACTCCCTTATCATCATATTCACCACGGAGAGCAATTCCCATGTTTGGTGCAAATTCTTTGGCCACTTCTGCATACATCGTACGATTTTCTGTCATTACCATCTTATCATACGTTGAATTCTCTATAATATCTTCAACAACTTTATCCATCTCTATCTGACTATTCATCTGGCTAAACCCAATTGCTCTAAGATAACTGTGCATCTATTCTATGCCTCCTTTGCTACATAAGTATGAGCATATCTATTTATATCACCAATCCTACCATTTGTCTACTTACTTTACTGGATGATACTACTCTGAAGTATAGATACTTATACAGACTCTACGGTGTCTATAATAAACAAGGTATGATGCTCCATCAAGTTTTTTTCCACCCAATCACTGCATTTATTTCCATCACGATCTCTTATAATTCGTATTACAGGTCTGGTTGGACAGCTGTTGTTCTGTTTCAGTACAATCCCAAGCTCCTCTTCATTGGTCAGCACTATTGTTCCATTTGGAAATGCTGCCACAGAATCATTAAATACCTTAACTACTTGGTGGGAAAACTTTATCCCACTTTGGCTAACAATGTATTCGATGACCTCATGAACCTTTTTCGGCTTAGTCATGTATCCATAAACCTGACGATCAAACTCATCACATATAGAAACAATCTTACTGCCAATCTTTATTTTATCGGAATCTAATCGAAATGGATAACCTGATCCATTACAAAGCTCATGGTGAGACAATATGATGTCTTTAGAAGCAGCACTCAACCAATCTGCATTTTCAACTAGATTATACCCATAAACTACGTGCTTCTTTATCTCTTGTAGTTCCTCTGTGTTATATTCTTTCCTGTGATATCCCTTAAATTTGACATTAACACACGTATATCCTATATCATGGAGAATACTACCCAAAGCTATCTCCATAACCTTAACTCTTGTAAGATTGAGTCTTATGGCTAATAGAACGGAAAGCGCACATACGCTAAGACTGTGAGAATAGAGATCTTCACTTTTTTGTCTGACACCCGCAATATTATATAGGACATGCTCATTACTAAGCACTTCTAATATAACTTCTTCAGCAATATGATTAACCTGATCTGCTTGATTTTTCATACTAAAGGAGAAACGTTCTAAGGTTTCTCTAATTTTATCTAAACACTGGGCTTTTATTTCATTCTCGCTAATTTTGCTTTCTTCAATCCCAATAGAGTACTCGTCCTCCACATAGACATACCGAATATTCATTTTTCTAAGTGGTTCTATGTACTCTTTTTTAAGTGGTATACCAGCCGGAAGCAATATAGTGTCATTAATACCATATAAATCCTTCGCCAATGTTTCATTCCCTTTTATAGCATTGACTTCTAACCTTCTCATAGAAATCCTCCGTTTGTAGTGAGAATTATAATCTGTATCTTTAATTATAAATAATTTTCTAATGATTGTATATATTATTAATACATAATTATCCAAAAAGCTGTTATTTAATTTGTATATTTTATATATAAATTCTATAATAATATGTACTTATTTGTTTAATTGTGTTATAATAATTGTAAATTGAAAGAAATCTTATTGTTTTTTTCAAATTTATTCCAAATTGTTTACATCATAGAGAGGAGTGCTATTATGGAACTAACCAACTTGATTGCAACAGGAACATCATCTCAGGTTTATCGCTACGACGATCAGGCTGTTAAGGTATTTAACTCTAATATGTCAAAAGTTGACGTGCTTTTAGAAGCTCTTAATACTTCCAGAGTTGAATTGACAGGATTAGATCTTCCACATGTAAGACAGGTTACTATGGTGGATGGTAAATGGGCGATTGTTATGGATTATATAGAAGGTCCTACACTAGCCACTATCATGCATGAGAACCCTGGAGATATGGAAAAATACTTAGATAAAATGGTGGATATCCAGTTAAAAATACAATCGAAAAGATCTCCTTTATTAAACAAATTAAAAGACAAGATAAAGGCTCAGATATCCAGCCTAACAGAGATTGATGATATTGTGAAATATGACCTGTTGACAAGACTAGATGGTATGCCAAAGCATAACAAAGTATGTCATGGAGATTTTGAACCTCGTAATATTGTAGTATCTGGTGATACCTACTACGCCCTTGACTGGATACACGCTTCTCAAGGTAATGCCAGTGCAGATGTTGCCCGTACATATCTTTTATTATCTTTATCTAATGCTGATATGGCCAATGCTTATATGGATATCTTTTGTAAGAAGACAAATACTAAGAAGCAGTATGTACAACAATGGCTTCCTATTGTTGCTGCTGCACAATTGACCAAGGGCAAACCAGAAGAAAGAGACCTTCTTCTAAAATGGATTAACGTTGTCGAATACGAATAGTTTGATTAATATTCTTTATTTTCCTTCTTTCAAAAGGAGTGGTGGCTGATAGTTATATCGGCTGCCACT
>JAEYRR010000337.1 GCA_023435505.1 Bacillota bacterium
TGTTGACATGACTAAGTTAAGTCTTAAAATAGCAGCGCAACTTGATAAGACAAATGAGAAATTGGTAAAAGCAGAAATCTCTTATAAATTAGATTCTAATGATTTTGAAAAGCTTACTACCATGATTGTTGATGATAAGACGGTTTACATAAACCTTAAGGAGCTTAAAGCAGCTGCTCCTGCTCTGATTACTACACTTAATTTAAGCCAATATGCAAGTGTAATAGATATGTTGCCAGATTCAGAGTATATTAAGCTTGACCCTGCAACTCTAGCTCAGATGGGTGGAGTTACAAGCTCAACAGATTCCATGAGCTTTAATGCGGAAGATACTAAGAAATTAAGCAAGATGGTAACTGAGATTGCAAAAGTTATCGAAGAAGCAGTAAAGGATGTTGAACCTGCTGTTATAGTTGGTGAAGGTAATAAGGTTGTCATTAATCTTACAGATAAAAATGCAAAAGCGACGTTAGAAGCTTTGGCAAAGACCGATTATTCTAAATGCTTTGACACTGTAATGGAACAGATGGAAGGCATTGAATCATTTAAGAGCATTGCAAGTGAATATAAGGGTAAGAAAGCTGATTTGCTTGCTGAGCTTAAGACTTCTTTAGAAACATTAACTAAAGATGTTGAAGAGCAAAAAGATTTTACATTTAACTATTCTTTAGAGCTTACCGGAGATGAAGGCAAGAGAGTAGCTGAACAGAAATTTACGATGAATGCTTCTAATGATGAAGGTTATTTAAAGGTTAGTCTTGAATGTAATGCAGATGAAGGCAAGCAGGAGACAATTGAAGTTCCAACTGACGCTACGGATTTTATGGAATTAATGAGTTCTTTAATGGGTGGAATGACCAACTAATCATGTAGTATAAATTATGACTTAGACTGCAAGGGTGCACACCCTTGCAGTTTTTTGTATTTGCAACAACCAAAGACGAATAAGCAACTTGTATTGAGTTTCTATAGAATTTATGTTAAAATAGGAGCCAAAAGAAGGAGTCTTATGGAAATTCAAATAGGGAATGACATCATAACATATAAGATAATTGAGTCAAAGCGAAAATCTGTTGCCATTGAAATAACAAGAGATGGTGAGGTGCTTGTTCGGGTGCCAAAGGGGATTCGGGAACAGGATCTTAATAAGCTTATGAAAAGCCGGCAGAGATGGATATATGTAAGGGTAATGGCAGCTCGGGAAAGAAAACCAATTAGTAGGTCTTATAAGACCGGAAGAAAGCTTTTGTTTTTAGGGCAGGAGATAGAGCTTCAGGTAGAGCCCCATCCTAATAAAGAGTTTGTACTTCTTAAGGAGGATAAACTATATGTTTGTATTTTAGATGGACATGAGGATTTGGTGCCTAAGATGCTAGAGGAATGGTATCGTAGACAGGCTAGGAAAGTACTAACAGAGTTAACAGAATATTATGCGAGACGGATGTGTCTAATTGTGAATCAGATTAGTATAAAGGATCAGAGGACAAGGTGGGGCAGTTGTTCTGCTAAACACAATCTGAATTATAATTATAGACTGGTCATGGCACCAAAGTCTGTTATAGAATATGTGGTGATACATGAACTGTGTCATATGATTCACATGAACCATTCCAAGGAATTTTGGCATGAGGTGGAGAAGATACAACCAGAGTACAAACAGTACAGAAAGTGGCTGAAGGATCATCAATATGATTTGCAACTGTAACAGCGGCCCAGGATAGGGCAGATAATTTATATATAATTAGTTCTTTATTATGGGCTGTCTGTGGTATAATAGTAGTAATAGTAATGCAAAGGTAAGAAAAGAAGTAGTGCTTCTACATAGTATGAGAGTGTCATATGAAGAAAGATGGAGGAAGAGATGTCAAAGGTTTATGTTTTTGTAGCAGATGGTTTTGAAGAGGTGGAAGGACTGGCCGTTGTGGATTTGTTAAGACGGGCAGATATTGAGACTATAATGGTTTCAGTTTCCGATACTACAGAAATTCTGGGGGGTCATGGTATTGTTGTCAGCGCAGACAAAGTTTTTGAAGAAGTAGGCTTTGAGGATGTGGACATGCTAGTTTTACCAGGTGGAACTACCGGTGTAAGGAATCTTCGTAAGCACGAGGGATTATGTGCGGTGTTACAGGAATTTAATGACGAAGGTAAGATGATAGCGGCTATTTGTGCAGCGCCAACCTTGCTGGAGGAACTGGGTATTCTGGAAGGAAAGAACGCTACCTGCTACTATGGTCTAAAGGAAGAACTGGTAAGTTGTAATTATATAGATGCCAATGTGGTAAAGGATGAGAATATTATTACCAGTCAGGGATTTGGAACAGCGATCGATCTGGGGCTAGCCCTTGTGGAATATTTTAATGGAACAGAAGCAGCCAAAGAGATGCAGCATTCTGTAATGTACAAGAGAAATTAATCAATTAATAGGGACTCTCTTATAACTAGATTAGTTGTAAGAGAGTCTTTTTGTGTAAAAAGAATATGTAATGTTTATGGCTTCTTTATTAGGGATTGGAGTTTAAAAAGCCCATAGATACAAGGAAGAGCCATAAATACATTTATAAAGTCGGTCAGCTCCCAAACAAGATCAAGAGACATAACCGCACCTACATAAATCATTACGATATAGATTAGCTGATATAATTTTATGGCTCGTTTTCCCAGGAGGTAATCAGTTGCCTTTTCGCCAAAATAGAACCAGCCTAATAAAGTGGCGGAGGCAAAGGCAATCAAAGAGAGTCCGAGGATTGTAGAGCCAAAAGGTATCTGTGCAAAGGCAGCTGTTGTATATTCTCCTATGCCATAGGAGAATACTAAATCTGGAGATTTTAACATTACAATAACAATGATGATGCCAGTAACCGCACACATCACTACTGTATCCCAAAAGGTGGCAGTCATGGAGATTAACGCCTGCCTAGCTGGCTTATCTGTTCTTGCGGTTGCGGCTGCAATACCGGCAGAGCCTAGGCCGGCTTCATTTGTAAATAGACCTCTGGCTATTCCATATCGACATGCATTCTGTAGCGTAGCTGCAATAAAACCTCCTGCTATAGAGGTGGGAACGAAAGCGGATTTAAAAATCAGAGCCAGAGAAGGTCCCAGGTAATTAAAATTAATAATGATTAAAAAAACACAGCCTAATATATAAAAAAAACCCATGGCAGGAACCAGAGTGGTGCATACTTTTCCAATGGATTTGATGCCGCCAATCAACACTAATCCTATGGGAATGGCTATAAAAAATCCTACGATGTAGGGTGAGAAATCCCAGAGAGTTTTGACAGTGGTACTTATAGCATTGGATTGTGTGGTGCAACCAACACCAAAGGATGCAATGAGAGTGGCCAATGCATAAAACATTGCCAGCCATTTTTTATGAACCCCATGCTCCAGAAAATACATAGGACCACCGAGAAAGGTTCCATCGCTGGTGCGTTTTCTGAAAATGAGACTAAGATAGCATTCAGCATAGGTAGTGGCCATACCTAGGATACCTGTTATCCAACACCAAAACAGGGCGCCAGGTCCTCCTAGAGCGATTGCAGTAGATACTCCAATAATATTACCAGTACCCAGGGTAGCGGCCAGTGTAGTAGCCAATGAACCAAAACTACTTAAATCACCATGACCATTAGTATCCGGTTTTGTGCTGTAGGATATCCCTTTAAAAACATCTTTTTGTATAAATTTTAAGCGCAATGTAAAGAATAGGTGTGTTCCTAGTAGAATCACAAGCATTGGAAAGTTCCATATGTATTCATTTATACGTTTTAGTATTTCCATAAAAAATCCTTGTCTTTTTAATTTAATATATGAAGATATACCTACATTCATGTAGGAATAATCTGTGGCATGCACCACTAATTACCATGGTGTTATCTAATAAAAAAGATACATCTTACACACAATAGAATTAGACTTAATTGTAACATACAGTTAAGTTAAGTCTTATGACTGGTCAATAGACAGTATCTATTTACGCGCAAATCATGGAGGTGTATACTATGGCAAATAACAATACTGGATCTAACAGAGCAGAAGTTCCTCAAGCAAGAGAGGCTCTTGACAAATTCAAGATGGAAGTTGCATCTGAAATTGGTGTTCCATTAAAAGCTGGTTACAATGGTGACCTTACAAGTGCACAAAATGGTTCCGTTGGCGGAGAAATGGTAAGACAGATGATCAGAAATTATGAGCAAACAATGTCTGGTCAGCAATAACCATAGGTCTATTGATTAAGTATGTAGAGAAATCTGCATAAGTAGAAAGGGCTGTCATGCTTTTGCATGGCAGCCTCTTTTTTCTGCCGGAGGTTGGTCGAAGGAATTCATACGAGGATGGGGGAAAGATAGAATTAATATTCACAACAATTGGTTTTTATGGTACAATATCGTGGATGCAATTACGTAAAGCAAAAGAGAAAGATATCATTGCTAAGAAGTTAGCGTAAAATGAAATACATGATAGATGGAATATATAAAAATAAAGTTAGGAGATTATGATGGGTAAATACTTTGGCACTGATGGTTTCCGTGGGGAAGCAAATGTTAACTTAACAGTGGAGCATGCTTATAAGGTAGGACGGTTTCTTGGATATTATTATGGACAGGAACATAAGGCTAAAATCGTAATAGGAAAGGATACCAGACGTTCCAGTTATATGTTTGAATATGCTTTGGTAGCTGGATTGACTGCCAGTGGAGCTGACGCCTATTTATTACATGTGACGACTACTCCAAGTGTATCTTTTGTAGTACGTACTGAGGATTTTGATTGTGGAATCATGATTTCTGCTAGCCATAATCCTTATTACGATAATGGAATTAAAATAATTAACGGTAAGGGCTTTAAGCTGGAAAGTGAAATTGAGGATTTAATTGAAAAATACCTTGATGGAGAATCCGAAGAGATACCATTTGCCAAGGGAGAAAACATAGGTAAGACAGTTGATTATGCTATGGGAAGAAACCGCTACATTGGTTATTTAATCAGTCTGGCTACCAGATCCTTCAAGGAACTTCGTATCGGGCTAGATTGTTCGAATGGTAGTGCTTCTACGATAGCAAAAGGTGTATTTGATGCTCTTGGAGCTAAAACCTACGTAATCCATAATGAACCAAATGGACTTAATATTAATGATAACTGCGGCTCTACTCACATAACTGCTCTTCAGGAATTTGTTAAGGAAAAAGGATTGGATGTCGGGTTTGCTTACGATGGAGATGCTGATCGTTGTCTAGCTGTAGATGATAAGGGCAATATTGTAGACGGTGATCTGATTATGTATCTTTGCGGAACCTATTTAAAAGAGCGCGGGGAGCTGAATAACAATACAGTAGTAACCACTGTTATGTCTAATCTTGGCTTATACAAAGCATTTGACAAAGCAGGCATTCGCTATGAAAAGACAGCAGTTGGAGATAAATATGTCTTTGAAAATATGATGCAAAATGGACATTCTCTTGGAGGAGAACAGTCAGGACATATTATTTTTAAGAAATATGCGACCACTGGGGATGGTATACTGACATCTTTAAAAATTACTGAAGTAATTCTTGAAAAGAAAGCGAAGATATCAGAACTTTTAAAAGAAATTAAGATTTATCCACAGCTTCTAAAAAATGTTCCTGTTGAGGATAAGGCAGCAGCCAGACAGGATGAGGATGTGCAGCAAGCAGTAGCGGAGGTAGAAAAGGCTCTGGGAGAAGACGGAAGAGTTCTTCTTCGCGAAAGCGGAACGGAAGCTTTAATCCGGGTAATGGTTGAAGCTAAGAGTGACGAGCTTTGTAAAGAGTATGTAGATAGAATTGTTAAGGTATTAAAAGAAAAGGGGCATGCGACTGTATAAATTCTATTATTTTGTCAACCATTAAGTAAAATGAGTGGATAATTTTGGAATAATTATCACTAAGCTTGATGAATCAAAATTTCTATGGAATTTAAATATAGGCTATGATATAATACAATAATGTCAGACTTTTAGATGGCGTTATTTAAAGGTATTTTATGGTGTATAATGCCGTTTTCGGTTTATTATAAGTAAAGTGACAATAGAGATGGCCGAATCTAATTTCTATTATGTCAGTCTAATAAGAAAGATGTTCAAACATTAAGGAGGAAACAACAAATGAGTTTACAGGTAGAAAAGTTAGAAAAAAATATGGCGAAGCTTACAATCGAAGCTACTGCTGAAGAATTTGAAGCGGCAATTGAAAAAGCTTATCACAAGAATAAAGGCAAGATGAACGTACAGGGCTTTAGAAAAGGTCGTGCTCCACGTGCAATCATTGAAAAAATGTACGGTGTAGAAGTGTTTTATGAAGATGCAGCTAATAACATTATTCCAGAAGCTTATGAAGCAGCAGCTAAGGAAAGTGGATTAGATATCGTATCCCAACCTGAAATTGATGTTACACAGATTGAAAAAGGAAAACCTTTTATCTTCACTGCTACTGTAGCTGTAAAACCTGAAGTAACTTTAGGTGATTACAAACGAATTGAAGTAGAAAAAGCTAACCTTGAAGTGGCTGAAGAAGAAATCAACGCTGAACTTGATAAAGTAAGAGAGCAGAACTCCAGAATGCTTACTGTAGAAGACAGAGCAGTAGAAGACGGAGATATGACTGTTATCGATTTTGAAGGTTTTGTTGATGGAGTTGCTTTTGAAGGCGGAAAAGGAACTGACTATCCTTTGACTATTGGTTCTCACTCCTTTATCGATAATTTTGAAGAACAGTTAATTGGTAAGAATCTTGGAGAAGAAGTAGAAGTTAATGTTACTTTCCCAGAAGAGTACCAAGCAAAAGAACTTGCTGGAAAGCCAGCTCTATTTAAAGTAACTGTAAAAGAGATTAAGAGAAAAGAACTTCCTGCATTAGATGATGATTTCGCAAAGGATGTATCTGAATTTGATACATTAGAAGAATATAAGGAAGACATAAAGAAAGGTCTTGTAGAAAAGAAAGAGAAAGCTGCAAAGACTGCTAAGGAAGATGCTGTTGTAGATAAGATTATTGAAAATGCTACAATGGAAGTTCCAGATGCTATGTTAGATACTCAGGTTAAGCAGATGGCAAATGAGTTCGCTCAGAGATTACAGAGCCAGGGCTTATCTGTTGAGCAATACTTCCAGTTTACCGGAATGGATGCTAACAAATTCCTTGATAACATTAAGCCACAGGCTATGAAGAGAATTCAAAGCCGTTTAGTATTAGAAGCGATTGTAAAAGCTGAAAATATTGAAGTTACTGACGAAGATGTAACAAAAGAAATCGAAGAGATGGCTAAAAACTATCAGATGGAAGCTGACAAAGTCAGAGAATTAGTAACTCCACAGATCGATGATATGAAGATGGATCTTGCTGTACAAAAAGCTGTAGATCTTGTAGCTTCAGAAGCAAAGGAAATCTAATTATCGGACAGAATGGACATTTAGCAAGAAGGAGGTTATAGTATGAGTTTAGTGCCTTATGTCATAGAACAAACAAGTAGGGGAGAGCGTTCCTACGATATCTATTCCCGTTTATTAAATGATAGAATTATCTTTCTAGGAGAAGAAGTAACGGACGTATCTGCCAGTGTGGTTATAGCTCAGTTGTTATTCTTGGAATCCGAGGATCCTAGCAAGGACATTCAGTTATATATCAATAGCCCAGGTGGATCAGTTACAGCGGGTATGGCGATTTATGATACTATGAACTTTATTAAATGCGATGTATCTACTATTTGTGTTGGTTTAGCAGCCAGCATGGGAGCCTTCCTATTAGCCGGCGGTGCTAAAGGCAAGCGTTATGCCCTGCCTAACGCTGAGATCATGATTCACCAGCCAAGTGGTGGAGCAAAAGGTCAGGCAACTGATATTAAGATTGTTGCAGAAAATATTTTAAAGATTAAAAGGCGTCTGAATGAGATGCTTGCTGCCAATACCGGCCAGCCTATTGAGAAGATTGAAGTTGACACAGAACGTGATAATTACATGAATTCTGAGGAAGCAAAGGCATATGGTATCATAGATAATATCATTACCAAACGACAATAGTAGTTGTGACAAGTAAGATTTGCTGCACCTGAAGAATTTCAGGTGCAGTTCATTAGAATAGAGGTGAATAATCATGGCCAATCGTACAGAGGAACATAAACAGCTTAGATGCTCTTTCTGTAATAAGACTCAGGATCAGGTGCGTAAACTGATTGCAGGACCTAATGTATATATCTGTGATGAGTGTATTGAGATTTGTTCTGAAATTATAGAAGAAGAATTCGAAGATGTTGTTAATAATAATGAGATTAACCTGTTAAAACCAAAAGAAATAAAAGAATTTCTAGACCAATATGTAATTGGACAGGATGACGCGAAAAAAGTTTTATCTGTGGCCGTTTATAATCACTATAAGCGTGTATTAGCGGAGAAGGACTTAGACGTAGAGTTACAGAAGAGTAATATTATCATGGTAGGACCTACCGGAAGTGGTAAGACATTTTTAGCGCAAACCCTTGCCAAACTTTTAAATGTTCCATTTGCCATTGCAGATGCAACTGCACTTACTGAGGCAGGATATGTTGGCGAAGATGTGGAGAATATCCTGTTAAAGATTATTCAAGCTGCTGATTATGATATTGAACGTGCAGAATACGGTATTATATATATCGATGAGATAGATAAGATTACAAGAAAATCAGAAAATATGTCTATTACAAGGGATGTATCTGGTGAAGGTGTTCAACAGGCTTTACTTAAAATCCTGGAGGGCACAGTAGCTTCAGTACCACCTCAAGGTGGAAGAAAGCACCCACATCAGGAATTTATTCAGATTGATACGACGAATATCCTGTTTATTTGTGGAGGAGCGTTTGACGGCTTAGAGAAGATTATTGAATCCAGAATTGGACAGAAGTCCATCGGATTTAATGCTGAACTAGGACTTCGAAACAAGGAGAATGTTGGCGAATTGTTTAAGAAGGCATTACCAGGGGATTTTGTAAAATATGGTATGATTCCTGAATTTGTTGGCCGTGTGCCTGTAACGGTAAGTCTGGACTTATTAGATGAGTCTGCCCTTGTTCGGATTCTTACTGAGCCAAAGAATGCCATTGTAAAGCAGTATCGTAAACTTTTTGAGATAGATGGTGTAGAGTTAGAGTTTTCACCTGAAGCAATTGAAGCAATTGCGAAGAAATCTTATGAAAGAAAAACCGGTGCCAGAGGACTTCGTTCTATTATGGAATCTACCATGATGGAGACTATGTATAATCTGCCTTCCAACAACAGAGTTAGAAAATGTATCATTACTAAGGAAGCAGTGGAAGGAAAGGGCGAACCTGAATTGGTACTTTCCGATGAAGAAAAACCTAGAAAGGCTCTTACTACTAAAAAGCCTATGAAGAAAAATAATGGTGAAATAGCATAAGTAAAAGAGCCTTTGCAATATTTTGCAGGGGCTCTTTGGTTTAAGAGGAGAATAAAGTATGGACAATAAAAAGAGAACTTTGCCTGTAGTTGCACTCCGAGGAATGGTAGTGCTACCGCAGATGCTGATTCATTTTGATGTCAATAGAGAAATGACGATAGAGGCTATTAATTGGGCTATGAAACATGGTCAGAAGGTTCTTCTGGTAACTCAGAAGGACGCACAACTAGACCGCCCAGAGATAGAGGATCTATTTGCAGTGGGTACCATTGCCTCTATTAGACAGGTCATTAAATTGCCAAATAATACAATAAGAGTAATGGTATCTGCTGAGACTCGCGGCCGCCTTTTAGAACTGACTAAAGATATTCCATATATGGAAGGTATAGTGGAAGAGGAAGAGGAGAATTCCATCGTTCTTGAACCTATGGAAGAGAAAGCACTTCTATATAGCTTAAAAGACTTAATTGAAGTCTTTTGTTCAATCAGTGATGCTCTTGGGAAAAGCATCGTTACTACTTTAATGGAAGCAGAGGATGTTCAGTCTCTAGCAACAGAGATTCAGGCCAGTGTACCACTTGGCTTTGAAAACCGCTTGCGCCTATTACAGGAGACAGACCCAGCAAGGCGCTATCAGATGCTTGCAGTGATGTTAGCTAATGAAATTGAACTGCTTAAGATAAAAAAAGCTTTTCAGGAGAAGGTAAAGGAAAAGGTTGACAAGAACCAAAAGGAATATGTTATGAGGGAGCAGTTAAAGCTGATTCGTGAAGAATTAGGGGAGACCTCCGTTGATACAGATATTGAACAATATGAAAAGCAAGTGGAAGAGCTCAAGGCTTTAGACCATGTAAAAGATAGACTTAAGAGAGAGATAGCTCGTTTACGTAATAGTTCCTCTAGTCCATCCGAAAGTGCTGTAATCCGTAATTATATCGAGACTTTATTGGCACTTCCATGGGATACTGCAGGTGAGGACAACAACAATTTAAAGAGAGCTGAGAAAATCCTGAATGAGCAGCACTACGGCTTAGAAAATGTAAAAGAACGTGTTTTGGAAGCCCTAGCGGTACGTACGCTTACAAAGAAAGGTCAGAGTCAGATTCTCTGTCTGGTTGGACCTCCGGGAACAGGTAAGACCTCTATTGCAAAAAGCGTTGCCGAGGCACTGAATAAACCGTATGTTCGCATTTGCCTGGGTGGTGTACGGGATGAGGCTGAAATCAGAGGACATCGTAAAACCTATATCGGAGCCATGCCGGGACGTATTGTAAATGGCTTAAAGCAGGCACAGGTAAAAAATCCATTGATGCTGTTAGATGAGATAGATAAGGTAAGTAATGACTATAAAGGTGATACATTTAGTGCACTTTTAGAGGTACTAGATAGTGAACAAAACAGTCATTTTGTAGACCACTATGTGGAAGAACCAATTGATTTATCTGAAGTACTATTTATAGCTACTGCCAATACACTACAGACTATTCCAAGACCACTCTTAGACCGTATGGAGGTCATCGAGGTATCTAGCTATACCCAGAATGAGAAGGAGCATATAGCCAAAGAGTATCTTCTTAAGAAGGTGATGGAGAGAACTGGCCTGAAACGTAAGCAGTTAAGTATAACCAAGAAAGCCTTAAATCAAATTATCATAGGATATACAAGAGAAGCAGGTGTCCGTAATCTGGAACGTAAGATTGGAACCATCTGTAGAAAGGCCGCTAAGGAAATAGTGAATGATGGAGTAGAGACGGTTCGTATTACAGACAAGAATCTGGAGAAATACCTAGGTAAGCAACGATATACAGTCGAGCTTAAGAATAAAGAGGATGAGGTAGGTATCGTTCGTGGTCTTGCATGGACCGAAGTAGGCGGGGATACGCTTCAGATTGAGGTAAATGATATGCCTGGAAAAGGAAGGCTGGAGCTTACAGGCCGCCTAGGTG
>JAEYRR010000343.1 GCA_023435505.1 Bacillota bacterium
GTGTGCTTATTGGATACAGAAACGACCCTGATTACCTACATATGGTAATGGTATGCTGTGTCTTTACTTTATTAGCCTTTTACAAACATCGTGAAAACATTAAGCGCTTATTAACCGGAACAGAACATAAATTTGGTCAAAAAGCAGCTTAGAAAAAGGAGTAAATATGAAACAAATTGGAATAATAGGTGCCGGCAGTTGGGGAACTGCTTTGGCCATACTACTTGGTAACAAAGGCTTAGATGTTGTTCTGTGGTCTAAAGTGGAAGCTGAAATAAAACTTCTTAAGACACACAGAGAGCATGTAGACCGACTTCCTGGAGTGAAGTTACCTGATAACATTGAACTTACTACGGATTTAGCGTATGCCTGTGAAAATAAATCTTTGCTAGTTATGGCTGTTGCCTCTCCTTATGTTCGATCCACTGCACATGATATGAAGCCATATATCAAAGAGGGACAGATTATTGTAGATGTGGCCAAAGGAATAGAAGAGAATACACTTATGACTCTGTCTCATGTTATTGCAGATGAACTTCCAATGGCTGATGTCGCTGTACTTAGCGGACCAAGTCATGCAGAGGAAGTATGCAAAGGGATTCCATCTTCCTGTGTAGCAGGTGCTAATACACGAGCAACCGCTGAGTTTGTCCAAGATATCTTTATGACAGATACCTTCCGTGTTTATACTAGCCCTGATGTAATCAGTATTGAACTAGGTGGTTCTTTAAAGAATGTAATAGCGTTAGCTGCTGGTATTACCGACGGACTTGGCTTCGGGGACAATACGAAAGCCGCGCTCATGACGAGAGGAATTGCGGAAATCAGTCGTTTAGGTATTAAGATGGGTGGCTCTCTTGAAACCTTCTCCGGATTATCCGGAATTGGTGATCTTATTGTAACCTGTACAAGTGTTCATAGCCGTAACCGTAAAGCTGGATATCTTATTGGGAAAGGCTATACAATGAAGGAAGCCATGGATGAAGTAAAACAGGTGGTAGAGGGTGTGTATTCTGCCAAGGCAGCACTTGCACTATCTCAAAAATATCAGGTAGCTATGCCTATTGTAGAACAAATCAATGAGGTTCTATTTGATAATAAATCCCCGATGGAAGCCGTAACTGCTTTGTTATTACGTGATAAAGTAAGTGAATACCAGACTCTTTCATGGGATAACTAAACCAAACAAGTATTTTAAAACAGCGATGCACGTATTTGTACTCGCTGTTTTTTATTGTTAACCCTAGATGAAATCCTTCCCAATAAAAAACATATTCCATTCTACTGATGCATAAACTTTACTAGTGAATATAGAAAGGGGTATTCTTATGGATGTGTTTGATGTATATAAAGATATACAAGCTCGTACCAATGGCGAAATATACATTGGGGTTGTGGGTCCGGTTCGTACAGGTAAATCCACCTTTATTAAGCGATTTATGGACTTATTAGTCATTCCTAATATAGAAGATGTCCATAGTAAAGAGAGAGCTATTGACGAATTACCACAAAGTGCCGCAGGCAAGACAATTATGACCACAGAACCAAAGTTTATTCCAAAGGAAGCTGCTGAAATTAAAATTTCAGATGACACAGTTGTAAGTATCCGTCTCATTGATTGTGTAGGCTATATGGTGGAGGGCGCTAGTGGCCATATTGAAAATGAGCAGGAACGACTTGTTAAGACTCCATGGTTCGATTATGACATTCCATTTACCCAGGCAGCAGAACTTGGCACAAAGAAAGTAATCAATGATCATTCCACAATAGGCATTGTAATAACTACAGATGGCAGCTTCGGAGATATCGCCAGAGAGCATTATATTGCTCCGGAAGAGAAAACAATTGCAGAGCTAAAACGATTAGGCAAGCCATTTATTGTATTATTAAACTCCAATCGACCATATTCCGATGAGACCATTGCGTTAGCTGATGAAATTGCAACAAATAATAAGGTTTCTGTAATGCCTATCAACTGTGCACAACTAAAGAAAGAAGACATTACACGAATCATGGAGACCATACTCTCTGAGTTCCCTATTGCACAGCTTAATTTTTATACCCCAAAATGGGTTGAGATGCTTCCTTCGGATCATTGGTTAAAAGAAGACTTAATTAATGCTGTAAAAGGAATTTTAAAGAGAATGCATCTTATTAGGGATGTAAACATTGGAAATCTTCTTACTGATAGTAAATATGTAAAGGGCTTTAAGATTGATAATATTCAAATGAAGGATGGATCAGTCAGACTTCAGGTTAATTTTGATGATAAGTACTACTATGAGATCTTAAGTGATCTGATTGGAGTGGAAATTAACGATGAATATCAACTTATCGGGACATTAAAACGTCTTGCTAATATGAAGAATCAATATGAAAAGATTGAAAATGCTTATGAAGAAGTTCAGTCTAAAGGGTACGGGGTAGTAACTCCTGCACTTAGTGAAATTGTAGTGGATGAACCTGAAATCATTCGTCACAGTGGTAAATATGGCGTTAAAATTAAGGCTCAGGCTCCATCTATTCATATGATCAAGGCCAATATTGAGACGGAAATTGCTCCAATCGTAGGTAATGAAGAACAGGCAAAAGATCTAATTACGTACATAGCCAATAATACAAAGGGAGATCCAGATGGAATTTGGGAAACGAATATATTTGGTAAAAGTATAAAACAATTAGTGGAAGATGGAATAAACTCCAAAGTTAATAGGCTGACCGATGAATCCCAGCATAAACTTCAAGATACTATGCAAAAAATTGTTAATGACAGCAATGGTGGTCTTATCTGTATCATTATCTAGGATTTCACTAATTACATAATGGATACCTTTGTATAATTAGGCAGTTTTTGGGTATACTATACCTGAATGCTGCCTAATTAGTTTGAACCCATTCTTGTTAAATGTTACAAATATGTTATATAAAAAAGGTTGTTTTTCACAATATTGACAAAAATGCTAAATATGTTATAATTTCTAAGTAATATTGTTAATAATTATGTAATAAG
>JAEYRR010000003.1 GCA_023435505.1 Bacillota bacterium
CTTCAGTATCTGCAGCTGGCTCAGTTCGTGTTATTGCATCAACAGCAACCGTCTCACTGGTTTCATAATCAACACTTACAGTAAACCCTTCGGATTCAAGCTTAGACTTCGCTTGCTCGTAAGTGTACTTAGTAACATCAGGAACTTTTACTGATTTAGGACCACCACTATAGTATAACATAATCACTTCATCAGGAGATATCTTAGCGCCAGTAGAGAGTTCAGCACCCTCTGCATCGACTACTCGTAAAACCTTATCTAACTCCTCATCACTGACCTCTGATTCAAATTTAAACTTAATATTAGCTTCATTTAATAATGTTTTGGCTTCTTCTAATTTCTTTCCTACAACTTCAGGTAATGTTACCTCTACCAGTGGAGTTGCAGATGGAGACATAGAAGGAACTGCACTTTGTGATACAGTTGGGGTTGGAGGAGTTGGTGTAGTGCTTCCACCACTATTGTTATTCCCCCATAAGCCGACCAAACTTCCGGCAATTACAAATACGATAATAGCAAGAATTACAGCTACGCTGATTCCACCTATCAAGAAAATCTTATCAAGTTTAGGATTTATTTCATCCTCATCCTCATCTTCTTCCATGTCTTCAAATCCTACACTGGTTCTATCCTTACTGTTTCTTCTTGCATCATAATCTGCAACGGACGCCCCTGAAGCTCTCTTTATCTCTTTTACTTCCTTCTCAGAAATATTAATAGTAGGAGAATTGTCAATAATAGGAGCAACCAACTTTACAAAACCACCATTAGGCTCCACAATAGAACGTTTTAAATCTGCTATCAATTCAGAAGCAGATAGATATCTGCGTTCCGGTTTTTTCTCCATACATTTGGCTACGATCTGTTCCAGACTATAAGGCACCTGAGGATTTAGCTGGCGAAGAGGTGTAGCCTCTCCCTGGATATGAAGAAGTGCTACTGATACAGTATTCTCTCCTGCAAATGGAACAGTTCCACTTAACATCTCATATAAAGTAACACCTAACGAATAGATATCACTTTTCTCATCACTATATCCACCTCTTGCCTGTTCAGGACTGATATAATGTACAGAACCCATGGCATTGGAGTTGATTGTATTGGAAGTTGCTGCCTTTGCTATTCCAAAGTCAGTAACCTTCACTTTTCCCTCTCTGGAGATGATGATATTCTGAGGTTTAATATCCCTGTGAATAATGTGGTTATCATGAGCAGCTTCTAACCCTTGTGCAATCTGAATTGATATCCCTACTGCTTCCTTAACCTCTAATCTACCTTTACGTTCGATAAAGCTTTTTAATGTAATACCTTCTACTAACTCCATTACAATATAGTGTAGTCCATCGTCATCGCCAACATCGTAGACATTAACTATATTAGGATGGGAGAGCCCTGCAGCAGATTGCGCTTCTGCACGGAATTTTAGTACAAAAGAAGCATCACTGCTATACTCTGCTTTTAATACTTTAATTGCCACAAAACGGTTTAATCTATGGCAACGTGCCTTATATACGTCAGCCATACCCCCTGAACCAACTTTTTCAATGATCTCATATCTATCATTAATGTACATACCCGGTTTTAACATAACTTCCTACGCTCCTTTATACATTCATAAGAATTATCGCAATATTATCTTTACCACCTTGCTCATTGGCCTTATCCACCAATTCCATAGCTGCTTTTTCAAGGTTAGAATCATATTGCTTTACAATTTGGAATATATCCTTATCTTCTAACATATTTGATAAACCATCGGAGCATAATAATACTATATCCCCTTCATGAAGATCTATCTCAAAAAAATCTGCAAGAGCATTATCATCTGTTCCCCCGATTGCCCTTGTCACGATATTTTTATTAGGATGAATCCTGGCTTCTTCCGGATTAATCTCCCCGTTTTCTACCATCATTTCTACTAATGAATGATCTCTAGTTATCTGTGTTATGCTATCGCCAATGACATATAACCGAGAATCCCCTATGTTCGCTACAATCATTCGATGATCAAAGACTGTAGCTGAGACAAACGTAGTACCCATTCCCTCTAAACTACTATCCTCTTCAGCCTTTTTTCTAATAAGACTATTAGCATGTTGAATTGCATTATTCAGTATGCTGATACTGGTGGTTTCCTCACAATTCTGAATGTAATCGATAACTGCTTCCACAGAATACTTAGAAGCATAATCACCAGCATTGTGCCCCCCCATACCATCTGCAACTATAAAGAGATTAGGCAATCTGCCAATTTCTTGTTCACAGCAAAACACATAGTCTTGATTTACTGTTCTTTTTCGTCCAATATCTGTGACAGAAAATGATTTCATAGCCCTCTCCTTTCTTTATTATTCACTATTATCCATATAGCTTTTGCGTAGCTGACCGCAGGCAGCATCAATATCCGAACCCATTTCTCTTCTAATAGTAACATTTATGCGATATTTTTCAAGTATATTTTTGAAATTTAGGATAAATTGAGTATCAGAATGGGTGTAATCTCTTTCTTTAATTGGGTTTACTGGAATAAGATTTACGTGACAATTTAACCCTTTTAAAAGATGTACCAACTCCATAGCTTGTTGCTTTGTGTCGTTTACCCCTTTAACCAAACTGTACTCAAAGGTAATGCGACGGCCTGTTTTTTGAAAATAATAGTTACAGGCAGATAGAATATCGGCAATACTGTACCGATTCGCTACTGGCATAAGTTCTCTTCTAGTTTTATCATTCGGCGCATGAAGGGAGATAGCCAGAGTAATCTGTAACTTAAGATCAGCCAACTCACGGATTCTTTCCACGATGCCACAGGTAGATACTGTAATATTTCGCTGGCTGATATTGAGCCCTTGCTCATTGGACAATAATTCTATAAAACGAACCAGATTATCAAAGTTATCCATTGGTTCCCCAGTTCCCATGACAACCACGTTAGAT
>JAEYRR010000032.1 GCA_023435505.1 Bacillota bacterium
TCCTTGGTCTTCTTGGTTCCGTACATACTGATTACCAGACAAGAGGGCTCACCCTCTGTATAACTAATCCAAGAAATCGGTGCATATCTAGGCTCCATATCATCATCATAAGTACCAATCAAAAATAATTGTTGAGTAAAAAAACATGGCGTATTGTTTTCCGGTTTCAACATAACGATTCCCCCTACATTACTATAGTCTACGCTTCATAAAATAATCTGCCCTCTTCGTTTCATGATACTGTTGCGTCTCTACAAAACCCAATCGTTTGTACATGGTGATGGCTCTTTCACTGGTCTCCTTAATGGTATCCAGATACATCTCTTTATACCCTCTATCTTTGGCATGAGCTAAGATCATATGACACATCTTAGTCCCTATACCCTGTCCATGGAATTGTTTATACAGATAGACACACTTAAGTTCACAGACTTCCTCTTTTATTGGTCTATAGGCACAGGTACCTATAATCCGATCATTCCCTTTTTCAAATGCACAAAGAAAGACTTCATAGCTATCCTCTACATTAAGCAGTGCTTTATGAGCACCTTGAGGATCAAAACTTCTACCTGACTCCGGTAGGCAAGTTTCCATAAAAGCCATAAGCTTCTCTTTATCCCCTGCTTCATAAAATCTTAGATAAATAGGATGATTAAACATTTCTCAACTCCTAAGCAGATATATCAAAGAATGGCTGGCAGTAGAACCATAAACTCAATTCAACCTACCAGCCATGTTCTATTATGACATAATCAATTCAACTTCTGTCTGTTTTGTGATCAGTTCTGCAGGAATATAATTACCTTCCAGTACCTGACCATTCACCTTAAGCATCTTACAACCTGATTCTACATGTCCAGGATTCTTTACTACAATGTGAAGATGGTTTCCTCTGAAATCCTTCTCAACTTCAAATCCATCCCATTCTTTTGGAATTGCTGGACATATCTTAATGCCATAGAAATCTGGACGCATACCAAGGATTCCTTCCACACAACCTACCATAATGGTGGAGGCAGTACCGGTTAACCAATGTACATGAGAGCGGCCAAAGTGAGGACTTGCTTTTCCTTCTGTAAACTGTCCATAACAGTATGGCTCTAATTTACGGATTTCTGCTTTGTCATTCTGTGCTGCAGGAGCATTTTCCATAAAGTACATAAATGCACGTTCGCCATGACCACGCAAAGCTTCTGCAAGGATAATCCAGCCCTGACTCTGTGAGAACACAGCGGCATTTTCCTTTACGCCAGGATTATAGATAACAGCAAGGGCTCCATCAAAAGCATGTAAATGATATGGAGGATCCATTAAAATGGCACCATACTCTGTATTCAATCTTTGGTATACCATGTCTAATGCAAGGTCTGCCTGCTCCTCAGTAGCCAGTCCGCTTATAACAGCCCAGCTCTGTGGATTCAGCCACATATTGGCTTCTACATCAGTACGTCTTCCAATTACTTCTCCCTTACCAGTAAAGCCTCGGATGAATCTGTCTTCATTCCAGCATATCTCTTGAATAACGTTACCCAGTTTCTCCTGACTATCGTTCAGGTAATTGATGTATTCTTGATCCTCTTTATGTTGTGCAAACTTCTTTAAGATTGTCATGGCAAAATAGAACTGAAGAGCAACAAATGTAGATTCTCCGTTACTGCCAAGTCGTAGGCAGTCGTTCCAGTCTGCATACAGGCCAGCAGGCATACCATGTACTCCCATATGATTCATAGAAAAGTCTATGGCGCGTTTTAGATGCTCATATACAGTTGCTTCACCCTTATTGGCAAATGGGATCACCTCATCCACAAAATCCAGATTTCCAGTCTCAGCTATGTATTTATATACAGTTGGGAATAGCCATAATGCATCATCCGCACGATACTCAGGATGTCCAGTTTCCTGAACATAGGAATCATCATCTGGCGTGTCTTCATGTCCTGGGTTATGTGTGAATTTTACAAGTGGCAGACCACCACCGTTGTCCACCTGTGCGGAAAGCATGAAACGAATCTTCTCTACCGCCATCTCTGGTGCTAGGTGAATTACGCCCTGAATGTCCTGTACAGTATCTCGATATCCGTATCCATTACGAAGGCCGCAATAGAAAAAGGAGGCAGCACGAGACCAGATAAAGGTCATAAAGCAGTTATAAGCATTCCATGTATTGATCATGGTATTAAATTCTGAACTAGGAGTCTTTACTTGGAAATGGGATAATTTTTCATGCCAGAAAGAAATGAGCTCCTTCAATTCCACCTCACAGGTTTGAGCCGGATTCACATATTTGCTCATAATCTCTTCTGCTTCCGGATTCTGCTTCATTCCCAGTACAAATGCAATTTCCTTTGTCTCGCCAGGAGCCAGAACAAGAACTGTAGTAAGAGCTCCACAACAATTTTCATTGTAACCTTGCTCTCCACCCAGTGCTCCGTTAACTACACCCACAGGATTGCCGTAACTATGATAGCGACCAATGAATTTTTCCTTGTCTCCACAGTTTGAGGAAACCGGTGCACCAGCCAATCCAAAGAAACGGTCCGTTGCAGTCTTATGATCTACCTCCTCACCTTTCTTTAAACCATCCAGATTTCCATGAATGGTCTGGCGGATTCGGTTGTCACAGAATGCAGTTCTGGTAATGAATTGTGAGTACTGCAAGTTAATCTGATCCTGCTCGTAATTACTATTATTGGTAAACTCAGCATATCCTGTAACGCTAATATTTCTTATACGATCTGATTGGTTAGTAAGCTTTAGGTTCCAAATCTCATAAGATTTATCTAATGGCACATAGTAAAGTGCTTCGGAATGAATATCACTATAATCTGCTAGCATTTTGGTATATGCAGTTCCATGGCGGCATTCACTCTTATATGTAGTTAGATCCTTACCCACTGGCTGCCAAGAAGCTGACCAATAATCCCCACTTTCATCATCGCGAAGATAGATATAACGACCTGGTTGATCAAAATTATTAAACACATAACGCAATATTCTACCGTTGGCACCAGATTTTGCAAAACTGTAACCCCCAGCATTATTAGAAATAATAGCACCATACTCAGGGGAACCCAGATAATTCGCCCATGGCGCAGGAGTATCCGGTCTTGTGATTACATACTCACGATTTGTCTCATCAAAATAACCAAAATTCATAGTTTTCCTCCTAATTCTTTCTTTATTTTATCATATATCACTTTTTATCTGCTGCATAGCTCTATTTCTACAATATGAACAGAATTATTCATAGTTTCAAACTTTTCTCTTGGAAGAGATACATAATTACTATGATTGATTAGTTCAACCTCTTGGTCACATACTGCACTTTTTATTACATAATCACCGTAAGTCAGTTTCTCAGGGTTATGAATGCAGATACGGAATTCCCTTTCGGCAAAATGTAATTGAATACTTGCATATCCGTCACTATCAAACTGTTCTCCCAATAGCTTTGGACAGATGATCATATCTCCGAGATTACCTCGCACTCCAAATACCTCTGTAATAAAGGTAAGCATATACCAACTGGCAGCTCCGGTCAAATAGTGGTATAACCCTCTTCCTGTTCCATTAAAGTATTCAGGAATACCTGGATATATC
>JAEYRR010000046.1 GCA_023435505.1 Bacillota bacterium
AACAGGGCTCGAACCTGTGACCCCCTGCTTGTAAGGCAGGTGCTCTCCCAGCTGAGCTATGATCCCAAGGACACGTTGTAAAACGTGAGTACGAATGATATTATATAAAGAATAAGATATTTTGTCAATAGGGTTTTACATATTTTTTATAGATTTTTGATTTGTTTGAACTTTTGCAAAAATAGCGACAACTTATAAAATCATTGAAATTAATCTTTCTATTACTTATAATTAGGAATATGAGCACTTACGAAGATTGGAGAAACATATATGTACTATTTTATAATTAATCCAAAATCCAAGACCGGAAAAGGACTGAAGATTTGGTATTCCGTGAAGGACAAGCTCGATGAACTGCATATATCCTATAAATACTATTTTACCCATTATGAATTTCACTCTACTAAGATAGCGGAAGATATTTGTAGAAAAAATAAGGGTATGAAGAAGATTGTGGTATTAGGGGGAGATGGAACGATAAACGAAGTTATTAATGGGATTCGTTCCTATGAAGATGTTATGCTTGGCTACCTTCCTACTGGTTCTAGCAATGATTTAGCTCGAAGTCTGCGCATTCCTAAAGATCCATTGAAAGCCTTAGACTTGCTATTAAACGGAAATCATTTTGTCTATTATGATCATGGGCAGGTTACCCTGGGAAATGGCAAAAAAGCAAGAAAATTTGCTGTAAGTTCTGGTATTGGTTTTGATGCTGTAGTTTGCTACGAATCCATAAATTCCAAGCTTAAAAAAATACTAAACATAATCAAACTTGGCAAACTGACCTATGGAATACTTGCTTTGAAAACTATTATAAGCTATAAACCAAGTGATGGTGAACTGATTATAGATGGTGTCAAACATATTAAGTTGAAGAACATATTTTTTGCTGTTAGTATGATACAGCCTTATGAAGGCGGTGGCTGCATGATGGCTCCTCAAGCAGATGCAACTGATGGCAAGCTTTCTGTTTGTGTCTTTAATGACATATCAAAATACAAGATACTCTTTGTTCTACCATTGATGTTTATTGGCAAACACACTATATTTAAACGATATCTGCATCTATTTGACTGTGAAACCTTAGAGATTCTTTTAGACAACGAACAGGTCGTACATACCGACGGAGAATATGTCGGTAAAAGTAACCACATATATGTCAAATGTAACAAGGAACAGGTACGCATGCTTCTATAGCATGCATACCTGTTTTTTCTTATTTAATCCTATAATTACTACATTTTCACTACTATTTGGTAAATTTTACTGTACAAATTATTTAAAATATTGTAAAGTATTTTTGTGTGACATTATTTTTTCTAATTAGTGGTTTTATTTGTTTTATTGGCATTCAGAAACTATAAACTATTGTTAAGAAGAAGGTTTTTCAATGAATAGAAATACATATCCTTACTTATTCAAAGGTGTTATGATGGCTATCGTAACATTTATAATAGAATATCTAGTCTTTGCTTTTGTAAGTAATTCCATATTACTTATACTACTAGTCATAGTGGCTTTGACTATTACCAACCATATACTGTTAGAAACGACTTTGAGGTATAGAGCATGCCTTATGCATACTATAATTCTTCTTGTATTATGGGGATTCCTCTCGTATCTACTAATGGGAAGTGGAGAAATCGGCAAACTTCACTATTCTTGGCTAGTCTGGTTAACCGTCGCTTTAAACTGGCTGGTTCCTTATATATATTGCTTTTTCCGTCAATACTTAGACCGTGGACCACGCTTTCCAGATTATAATCGATTTTTTATTGGAATAACTATTGTGTTCTTTATTCCATTTACAGTTTGTTTTATTTATTTGAGCTATATAAATCCTAACTTTTTTACAATTTATCATCCAAAAGAGTATTCTTACATACCTTTTTATACAACAGCATCTTACGTTGAGAACATATTTAAGAAGAATATAGCGGTCTCCAGTTTCTCCATATATATTGCTCTATATACCCTGTTATTTTTACCTTTAGGCTATCATGTGAGACTATTATCCAGAGACTTTTCCATGTCAATTCGTTTTGTTTTTTTTATGTTACTATGTACAATTGCCGAAGTTGTCAAGATTCCTATCTTAGATGCCTTTAATGTTGATAATATACTGTATAGTTTTCTTGGAATGTTAATTGGAGGCGGGTTATTTGCATATGTAGATTTCAAGCATTATCAAAAGAAAGATACCGAATACTTATATAAATCATCTTTTAATTTTACTTATCGATACTAAGTCATACAAATATAAAAGTGCAGTCCCTGGGAACTGCACTTTTTTACTGCCTATCTAAAATTTTCTATATTCATTAACATCCTTTACGATTATCTTTACTCCTCGAATCAAGGTGTCGAATAATCCTGCACGATATAAGTTCACTACAATCATTCCTACAGGAATTCCAATAATTATCCCTAAAAGTCCACCAAATCGATATCCTATAAATAAGAAGAGCAAGGTCATCAAAGGACTTAAACCGATACTATCCCCTACCATCTTCGGTTGCAACAATTGCTTCACTGTCTGACAAATGATATAAAGCACAATCAGAACCACTGCTTCCTTATACCGTTCATTGATCAGATTAATAATCACCCACGGAAAGATTACTGTTCCTGTTCCAAAGACAGGGAGCAAGTCCAAAAAAGCAATCAAAAGAGCTAATAACAGAGCATAATCTGCAGATATAATCATCAGTCCAACAAAGAGAATAATCGTGATAATAACCATTATCTTAAATTGCGCTTTAAAATACCCTACTACTGCCTTTTTAAAGTTGGAGGTTATCAGATTATAGTAATTCAACGCAGAATTTGGTATCCATTTTTTAAATCCATCCAGCATGTGATCCTTTTCTGCAATAAAGAAATAGGACGAAATAATAGTAATGATAAAGATAAAAAACCAGTTTCCCACTGCCTTAACCGCATCAGAAGCATCCCCGATAGAAGGTCCCTTCACATTGGATAAAAACTGTTTGATGTATTCATCTAGATGAAGAAAGAAATCCTCAATTCCCTGGGTAATCTTAGCAGGAAATAGTTTATACTTTTCTCCAAAGTCATTTGCTAGACTGGTAAGAGCCTTCTCAAAATCTGCATATATTGTATCCATATTGTTAATCATGCCTAAAGCCTGTCCAATAATAAGATTTCCAACGGCATAAATCAATAGGATTACAGCCCCCAAAACAACCACTATGATTAAAGCTGAACTAAATTTACGGACAATTTTCAATCTGCGTTCTAATATCTTTACCAGTGGATTACAAATCATTGCAATAATCCAGCCGATGACAAAAGGAATGAAGAATTTTAACAATCTTGGCACTCCGAGAATTAGAAACAAAAATATCAATGTGGCTAACAGAAGATTAATGGCAATTTTTAAGTATAACTGCCATTTTTTAATATCCCCCGATCTATCCTCCGGAGATGGAGTCTGAGGGATTTTGTACTCAATAGTCTTTTTATCAGTAACAATTTTCTTTATATTCACAGTAAGTTTATTCGAAGCCTTATTCTGTTGAAGATTACTGTCACCTGAAGACTGTTCTGCTGAGGTATTTTCTTGTACGTATTTCTTAATAGGATTCTTACTCATACTTTTCTCCATTAATATTAGAACGTAGATAATATAACATTTTCTACCATCCTTTAATATAAGTAATATATCATATATCCCCCCAGATTAACATGAAGAATTAGTGTTTTACAAATGGTCTTGCTACTAAGGTTGCAAAAAAGACAATAGCGGCTACTATAACAATGGTCGGACCTGTGGCAGTACTATTGTAATACGACAGAATTAGACCTAATACACCTGAAAATACAGAAATCAAAATAGAAAATAGATGATACTCTCTCATGTCATCTGCTAGATTACGACTAGCTGCCGCCGGCAGGATAAGA
>JAEYRR010000098.1 GCA_023435505.1 Bacillota bacterium
ATATCCTCCTAGATTAATATTATTTTAACATCAATCCAAGAGGATATATATCACTTATGAAGTTTACACAAAATTAATTACAGTCTCCTCAGAACAACCGACCCGTTTTATGAAGTGATTAAGGTTGTATTTCTTGTACTATATTATAGCCATTACCCTTTAGATATTTAAATGTGATTGTATCTCCAACGTTGTATTTCACAATATTAATCTGTTCACTAAATGTTACATCAAAAATATTCTCATTTCCTTCAAGAAGAATATAATAGTGGGTGTTACCATCTATTACAACGTCTGCTATTTTCTTAATTCTACCTGTTGCGGATAATTCTAAAGAAGAATCAACATTTGTTAGATTATTCTCCTTTAATAAAGCACGATAAGCTTTCTCACAGGTAGTAATACTGTCTCCAATTGCTACAATGTTGTATTTTGATATATTTACCATGGCATATTGCTTAACAAGTCCAGCGCTATCTTTTAGTGCGATAAAATACGTTGGTTCACCGGATATATTGAGTAGCAGTGGAAAAGTTGCTTTGTAATTTAAATGTTGTACTTTACCTTCAGCAGAGGCCATAGCAGAGTACTCTTCAGCTCCTGCAATAGAGTAGTACAGTGTTTCAGCTGTTCGCTGGTTCATTAATACAAACCCAACATTGGATTCATCTTGACCAACACTGGTTACACCGGTATATACCCAAATGTCATCATTATTTGCAATGTAGTTATATCCATCTGTAGTCTGTAGAGAATCCTTCTGGCTGATTACAGAGTTCCAGAATCCATGCTTTAAAGTACCATAATAATCATAATAATTAATCAAAAGCTCAGCAGAATATACATGATCCACCCAGGTTGGAACATCCTTTACTGGGTAATCCGTTGATTCTCCGGTACATGCATTTACAATTACTACATTACTGATGGTTTCTCCTCCGAATAATCCTATCGTATAATCCTTTACAGGGCAGATCCAAAATGGAGTGCCATTATCATCTATTTCAAAGGAAATTTCATCAAAAATATAAGTAGGATAATTAAATCGAATATGACGATAAATATTATGACCAAAGTATTCTGATTTGGAGTATTTAATCTTTTGATCCAGCCTTATACACTCTACATTCTGTGTCGCCATATCGATTAACATATATGCAGGAATACCCTCAGAACGATTGTTAAACCATTTGATGAAATTACCGTATTGTAAAGGAGTAACGCGAACTGGAGCTCCTTTATAATTAATCTGAGTGTAATCATTGCTTACTTCAAACTGAGAAACAAGATCTACCATATTACCCATTTTTCTAGAACCTAATAGTATAGCAGAATCCTTATCTAAAATAGGGATGTCTTTATAAGAGATTTCGTTGATATCTTTTGTAAAATCGGAATTCTTGATGTTTATCAGTTTTTCATATTTGGCAGCATTAATAAGTGTAGAGGATAATAGATTTCCGATTAGATATATAGCGAAAATACCCACAGTAATCAGCAAGGATATTTTTACCGGTAACCAATGTAAGAGTTCTTTAACGGCTTTTCCTTGTTGACTGGAAGAGTACTCATACATTCTTTCTCTCTTATATCGTATAATGCCGATTATGATTGTAAGTGCAATTCCAATAAAGATAAAAGTGTACCAGAATCCTTTACAATGAATATTAATCGCCGGAAGCGTAATGTAATAATATAGTGCGAGAATTATACATAATATCGCTACCCCGATGGCTATGGTAACTGATTTCTTATTTGTTGTTTTCATAGTACCTCCTCGTATAAAAGATATATTATATGATAGCATTAGAAGGTTAAAAGTCAAGTTTAGGCTAGATTAAAAAGAGATTAAGATTGTAAATAGGGAAAAATAAAAATTGCCATATACTTTCCCTTAGAAAAAGTGTATAATAATGAATTGATTGATTTTTTTTATGAAAAATTAGGAAACAGTATGTAATAAGGTATACAGATTATAGGAGATTTAAAATGAATATACTTTTTGTATCTTTAGGTTGTGACAAGAATTTAGTAGATAGCGAGGTTATGCTCGGAATAATCAGAGAGAGAGGCTTCACTATAACGAACGATGAATCTGAAGCAGATATCATTATTGTTAACACCTGTTGTTTTATAAATGATGCGAAGGAAGAGAGCATTAATACGATTCTGGAAATGGCAGAATATAAGAAAAAAGGAAAACTTAAAGCATTAATTGTAACCGGTTGTTTAGGACAGAGATATCATAAAGAGATTGCAGAAGAGATTCCTGAAGTTGATGGTATTATTGGAACCTCCAGCTATGAAAATATAACCAAGGTTATAGATGAGGCTTTGGCAGGTCATTTTACTGAGGAACTTAATAGTATCGATTACTTACCGGAACACACCGCCAACCGTGTAATGACCACTGGTGGTTACTATAGTTATCTTAAAATTGCAGAAGGCTGTGACAAACATTGTACGTATTGTATTATTCCAAGCCTTAGAGGTAAGTTTAGAAGTAGACCAATGGAAAAGCTTGTAGAAGAGGCGAGGTATCTTGTTAATAACGGCGTCAAAGAACTGATTTTGGTTGCACAGGAAACCACTTTATATGGAGTTGATCTATATGGAGAGAAGAAACTTCCTCAGCTACTAAAGCAATTAGTTGAAATTGAAGGATTAGAATGGATTCGTTTGCTATATTGTTATCCAGAGGAAATTACAGATGAATTAATTCAGGTTATTAAAGAAGAAGAGAAAATCTGTAAATACTTAGACATGCCGATACAGCACTGCAGTGATAATGTCCTAAAGAGAATGGCTAGAAGGACAACTAATAAAGAATTAAGAGATATTGTTGGAAAACTGAAGCGAGAAATCCCAGAAATCAGCCTTAGAACCACTATTATTACCGGTTTCCCTGGAGAAACCAATGAGGATCACGAAGAATTATTAAATTTTATTGATGAGATGAACTTCGATCGTTTAGGTGTATTTACGTACTCCATGGA
>JAEYRR010000125.1 GCA_023435505.1 Bacillota bacterium
GTTTGGATTGTGGTCTAAGATGAAGTGAGCGATGGAATGCATTAAGTGAGTTTTTCCAAGACCTACGCCTCCATAAATAAAGAGAGGATTGTAAACTTCGGCTGGAGATTCGGCAACAGCTAAAGAAGCAGCATGTGCCAGGTTGTTGTTGGTACCGACTACAAAAGTATCAAAGGTATAACGTGGATTTAGAAATGGATACTTATTTGTAGAAACAGTATTTTCTGCCTTCTTTGTTTCACTGTGACTTTCTTCCTTTTGGGCTTGGGTTGAGGAAATAAAGGAGACATCAAAACTTTGGCCGGTTACTTCCTCGATGACTACTTTCAAAGGAAGTCCGTATTTTCTGCTGATAAAATCGATACTTCCGGAGCCTAATACAACGTCATCTATTAAAATTGTTACTTTATTATTAATAACGGTATACACCTTTAATGGGAGTAACCAGGTCCGAAATGAGACATCTGAAATAGAATGTTCTATTTTAAGAGCTTCTAATATCTCACTCCATTTTTCTTGAATTATGTTTTTCATCATAATCCCCCTAATTATAAAATTTTCTAATTCTTAGTTTAACCGATATCAATTTAATTTTCAATACGAATATCCCTGGTGTTGTGGATATCTTCAGAAAATTCTAAAAAAGTAGGTAAAACTATGCATAAAGGGGTGAAAGTTATACAGAATATCAACTATCAACACCCTGTCTATAGTGTGGATAAATTACAATCACCAAAGAGTTATACCATACTATCCAGCACTTATCAACAGAATATTATTGTTAAATTCACAATTATGTTAATAAAGTATTAATATTATAAACAACACCCCAAATACGTGTAATTTCATGGTAATCTAGAGGTATTGTTGAGACAATTAACAAAATATTAAGGTGTTATCCACAATTTATCAACAATTTGTGGATAACTCAAAAATATTAAATGTGAATATTTAAATTTATGCAAAAAATTGTGTATTTAATGTGGAGTTTAAGAGAAGGATTATTTATTGTGGAGTATCTTCCTTATTCACTAAAAATATACACTTGACGATATCCGGCAATACTTATATAATATAACGTGATATTCCAACTATTAAAATAGAACAAATATGCTTACTATAGTAGTTAGTAAAGTAAAATGAGGAGGTGTTACACATGAAAATGACATTCCAACCTAAGAAAAGATCCAGAGCAAAAGTTCACGGATTTAGAGCTAGAATGGCTACTAAGAACGGTAGAAAAGTTTTAGCAAATAGAAGAGCAAAAGGTAGAAAATCTTTATCAGCATAGGTCGCAGGTTTGTGACCTTTTCTTCTATTAGGAGTTTATCCCAAGGATATAATCCTTTGTGAAAGGGTGATTTTGAATTTGTCAGAATCATTAAAAAATTCGAAGCAATTTTCCAATGTATATAAAAACGGCATTTCTTATGCCAATCGATATCTTGTTATGTATAAGCTGGAGAACCAGCTGGGTACTAATAGACTTGGAATATCCGTTAGTAAAAAAGTAGGAAATAGTGTTATTCGACATAGAGTAACCCGTCTGATACGGGAGAGCTTCCGGTTAAACAAAAATAAATTTTCAAATGGATATGATATCGTGGTGGTTGCCAGAGTGGCTGCCAAGGACTAGCAGTATAAGGAAATTGAAAGTGCCTTGCTGCATGTAGCAAATCTTCATAAAATAGTAAAAGAGATGATTGAATCGTGATAAAGCGGTTTTTGATATTATTAGTGAAATGCTATAGAAAATTTATTTCTCCATTAAAGAGGAGGCCGACATGCATCTTTACTCCAACGTGCTCAGAGTATGCATTACAGGCTTTGCAAAAGTATGGGGCAGTCAAAGGGACATATTTAGCTGTTAAAAGGGTCCTTCGTTGTCATCCTTTTCATGAAGGTGGATATGATCCTGTACCTTAGACTGTAACACTATTTCATAACACTTAATGATTGATAACTCTTTAAGGAGGAAGATGAATTGTCACTAATATTTTTAACTCAGCATGAGGGGATTTTAGGACCTATCGCGAAGGTACTAGGATGGATTCTGAATGTTCTTGCAGAATTTCTTAATCTGTTTGGAATTCAGAATACCGGTTTAACCATTGTCTTATTTACATTTGTTGCATATACCCTTATGCTTCCGTTGACACTTAAGCAAAGTAAATTCCAAAAGTTACAGACTAATATGGCTCCTGAATTAAGTGCCATTCAAAAGAAATATAAAGGAAAAAAAGATGAAGCTTCCATGCGTAAGCAGCAGGAGGAGACCAGTGCCGTATATCGTAAATTTGGTACCTCTCCAACAGCAGGCTGTTTACCAATGTTAATTACATTACCATTGATGTTTGCGTTATATCGAGTAATCTACAATATGCCAGGTTATGTAGATATTTTCTATGATAAGTATGCTCCTCTTGCAAATAAGTTAGTATCCGTAAATGGATTTAGCGAAAATTTGGCAGATGCTATGAAAAATAATAAAGAGGCTTTTACGTTAACTCAAAGCCTTAAGGTTGCTCCAGGTGATTGGTCGACACTATTAACTCAAGGAGACAATACATCGGTTGTCAATAATTTGGTTGCTTTGTTATCCCAGTTAAAGGCTGCCGGATGGGATGCACTGAAAGGTCTGCAGGGAATTGCAGGTAATGCAGATATAACCTCATTAGTAGATAAAACGCATCAGGCATCTTTATCGCTCAACAGCTTTTTAGGACTGAGTGTAGTTGAGAACCCTAATATTATGTCACCTGCAGTTCTTATTCCTGTCTTAGCAGCAGGCTTACAATTCTTACAGACAAAACTGATGCCTCAGGCAAATACCGACCCTAATGCAGCAGGTGCTTCCACTATGAAGACTATGAATCTGATTATGCCTATTATGTCCGGTGTATTCTGTGTTATTCTTCCTATTGGTGTTGGCCTGTACTGGGTAGCCGGTTCTGTATACCGTATTATTCAGCAACTTATTGTAAATGCATATATGAAAAAGGTTGATGTCGATGACATCATTAAGAAAAACCTGGATAAGCAGAATAAGAAACGAGCGAGACGGGGAGAGAAGCCTATTAGCTTCGAAGAGATAACAAAGCAAAGGACAAGTACTATTAACAATACTACCCTTGCAGACAAAACGAAAGTTAACAAGAAAAAGAGTGAACCTTCTGATTATAAACGAAGCGAGACATCGCATAGAGCGAATAGCATTGCGGCAAATGCCAATCTTCTTGCTAGGAAGAATGGAGAGAAGGGAGACAAATAGAATATGATGGATTGGGTTGAATTTACAGCAAAAACAGTGGATGAGGCACTTACTGAAGCGTTGATAAAATTAGGAACCACTTCAGATAATGTTGAGTGGGAAATAATTGAGAAAGAAAGTAACGGTATTCTAGGTCTTTTCAGTAAACCTGCAAAGATTAAGGTTCGCGTTAAAAAGACTGTTCAGGGAGTTGCTACAAGTTTTCTAGAGAAGATCTTGAAAGCGATGAACATCCAGGCTAAGATTGAAGTTGAAGTAAATGATGAAGACGGTGTTGTCCAGATTGATTTATCCGGTGATGATATGGGGATTTTAATCGGAAAACGAGGACAGACTTTAGATTCTCTTCAATATCTGACCAGCTTAGTGATTAATAAAGAAAGTGATAATTACTTAAAGGTAAAATTAGACACAGAGAATTATCGTGAAAGACGCAAAGAGACTCTTGAGAATCTTGCAAAGAATTTAGCCTACAAGGTGAAGAGAACAAGAAAGCAGGTTGTGCTTGAACCTATGAACCCTTATGAGAGACGTATTATCCATTCAGCTCTTCAGAATGATAAATTTGTTGAAACTCATAGTGAAGGGGAAGAGCCTTTCCGCAAGGTTGTGATTACTTTAAAAAAAGGCGCTGCGAAGCCTTATAAGTCCAATTATCACTATAATAAATCTTATAACCATAGTTATAAAGATAAGAAAAATGTGAATACTGTTGTAGACTGATAAACAGGGACGGAGGATGGATTACCCTATGCTTTTTGTAATCTTTCCTTCGTTCTTTCTATTACTATAATGTTTATTATAATGCTTTATAATAAGAAGGGACGGTAATTGTGAAAACAGATACAATTGCTGCAATTGCTACTGCACTGAGTAATGCTGGTTTGAGCATTATTAGAATCAGTGGTAATGAGGCACTGAATATTATTGATCAGATATATACCTCCAAATCCGGTAATAAAATACTCTCAGAACAGCCTTCCCATACCATTCATTATGGGTATATTAAGGATGGCAGTGAAATAATAGATGAGGTTATGGTCTCTATTATGAAAGCCCCTGCGACTTATACAAGGGAAGACGTTGTGGAGATTAACTGCCATGGAGGTATCATTGTTACGAAACGTATTTTACAGACTGTTGTAAAGTATGGAGCTCGCCTTGCAGAACCAGGGGAGTTTACAAAGAGAGCCTTTTTAAATGGCCGCATTGATCTGTCACAGGCAGAAGCGGTAATTGATATTATACATGCGAAGAGCGAGTATGCATTATCTAGCTCTTTAAAGCAGCTTAAAGGTGGAATATTAGAACGTGTAAAGGAAATCAGAGATGCCATTATTTATGATATTGCGTATATTGAGGCAGCTTTAGATGATCCAGAACACATTGATATAGATAGTTATCACGAGGAATTGATTAGGCATTGTGAAACAGTGACTAAAAAGATTCAGAAGCTTTTAGATACTGCTGATAATGGCAAGGTTATCAGAGAAGGAATCCAGACCGTTATTGTTGGTAAACCTAATGCGGGGAAGTCTTCTCTTCTTAATGTCCTTGTAGGGGAAGACCGCGCTATTGTTACAGATATTGCAGGGACCACCAGAGATACTTTAGAGGAAATGATACAGTTAAATGGTGTTGTCTTAAACATCATAGATACGGCTGGTATCCGTACTACAGAAGACATTGTAGAAAGAATCGGTGTGGACCGAGCAAAGAAAGTTGCACAGGATGCAGATCTTATTTTATATGTAGTGGACGGCTCCAGAGAGTTGGATGAAAATGACCGTCACATTATGGAACTAATCAAAGACAGAAAAGCCATTGTGTTATTAAATAAATCAGATTTAGAGCAAAAAGTCAGTGTTTCACAAGTTGAAGAGCTGACCGGAAAGCAGGTTATTGTGATTTCTGCGAAAGAGAACAAAGGAATTGAAGAGTTAGAGGAATGTGTGAAGAACATGTTTATCTCCGGTAACCTTTCCTTTAATGATGAAGTATATATAACAAACGTAAGGCACAAAGCTGCCTTAGAAGAGAGCCTGTTAAGTATGAAGCAGGCACAGAATAGTATGGAAGCCGGTATGCCGGAAGACTTCTATACAATTGATTTAATGAACGCCTATACCAGATTAGGAGAAATTATAGGTGAAGAGGTTGGAGACGATTTGGTAAATACTATTTTCCAGAAATTCTGTATGGGGAAATAGGTAAAAGGGAAAGAGGAACAAAAATGCCACATGTATGTGAAGAATATGATGTAGTTGTTGTGGGGGCAGGGCATGCTGGCTGTGAGGCGGCACTTGCTTCTGCAAGATTATCGTTAAATACAATTTTATTTACTATTAGTATGGATAGTATCGCGTTAATGCCATGTAATCCTAATATTGGAGGAAGCTCTAAGGGACATTTAGTAAGAGAAATTGATGCATTAGGTGGAGAAATGGGCAAAAACATTGATAAAACCTTTATCCAGTCTAAGATGCTCAATGAATCCAAGGGCCCGGCTGTGCACTCCTTACGTGCTCAGGCTGACAAACAGGATTATAGTAGAGCGATGCGATATGTATTAGAAAATACAGAAAACTTGACATTACGACAGGGAGAAGTCTGTGAGATCTTAGCAGAGAATGGTAAGGTGACGGGAGTTAAGACATTTTCCGGAGCCACATATCGCTGTAAGGCGGTTGTACTATGTACAGGAACCTATCTTAATGCAAGATGTGTACATGGTGATGTAAGTGTGTATACAGGCCCTAATGGGTTGGCAGCAGCTACTCATTTGACAGATTCATTAAAGAATCTGGGGATTGAGATGTATCGTTTTAAGACAGGAACACCTGCCAGAATCGACAAGCGCTCCATTGATTTTTCTAAGATGGAGGAGCAAATTGGTGATAAGGAGATTGTACCATTTTCCTTTACTAACAAGTCAGAGGATTTGCAAAGAGAACAGATATCCTGTTGGCTTACTTATACCAATGAGAAGACTCATGAAATTATAAGACAGAATCTAGATCGTTCTCCATTATACTGCGGAGATATAAAGGGAACAGGCCCTAGATATTGTCCATCCATTGAGGACAAGGTTGTAAGATTTGCAGATAAGCCAAGACATCAGGTATTTATTGAACCGGAAGGAAATTATACCAATGAGATGTATATTGGAGGAATGTCCAGTTCTCTACCAGAAGATGTACAATACGCGATGTATCGTACGGTACCAGGACTAGAAAATGCTAAGATTGTAAGAAATGCATATGCAATCGAATATGACTGTATC
>JAEYRR010000284.1 GCA_023435505.1 Bacillota bacterium
TTACATCACTATCACAACAAAGGCGTAGCGTTAAATTTATTGCAAAACCACGTAAAGGTTGTCAAGATAGTAACCGGAACACTAATAGGTATTCTTCTAGTTTTACTTGGATGGTTCATCGGTAAGAAGAGAAACTTTCTTTTAAAATTGGGATTAAGTCTGATGGTGGGTGGCGCCTTAAGTAATTTTATAGATCGAGTGAAAAATGGAGATGTATTTGACTATTTTAGTATTGAACGTGGTAAAAAACTAAAGAATATTATTTTTAACATTGCAGATGTTGCTGTCCTCCTAGGTGGTATTCTATTATCCATCGGCGGAATCTTTTGTTCTAAGAATAAATGACAATGATTGCTTGCGTAATAAGGGTGATTACGCAAGCAACAATTTTGTACTAATTTATAAATCATGTTTAGAATCATTGGGTAAGGGAGCTACTCGAATACAAAATCAGACAGATGAAAGAGGTTAAAGGAAATGCTTAGAAAAGGGTTTGATAACGAAAAGTATTTAAAGATGCAGTCGGAGCATATTAAAGAAAGAATTGCTCAATTTGACAATAAGTTATATTTGGAGTTTGGTGGAAAGTTATTTGATGATTATCATGCTTCCCGTGTTTTACCTGGTTTTGAACCATCCAGTAAGCTACAGATGTTAATGCAACTAAAGGACCAAGCAGAGATTCTTTTTGTAATCAGCGCAGAAGATATTGAGAGAAATAAGATTCGTGGAGATCTGGGCATAACTTATGATATGGACGTTTTACGACTGATTGAGGAGTACAGGAATACAGGCTTATATGTAGGAAGTGTAGTAATTTCCCAATATTCCGGTCAGAACAGTGCCAGCCATTTTAGAAATAAGCTGGAGAAGAAAGGGATAGCGGTATACTATCACTATATTATAGAAGGTTATCCTAACAATGTTGATTTGATAGTAAGTGATGAAGGGTATGGGAAAAATGATTATGTGAAGACATCCAGACCTTTGGTTGTAGTAACAGCTCCAGGCCCTGGAAGCGGTAAGATGGCAACATGTCTTTCCCAACTTTATCATGAGCATAAACATGGGGTAAATGCAGGATACGCCAAATATGAAACCTTCCCAATCTGGAACCTTCCTTTGAAACATCCAGTTAACTTAGCATATGAAGCAGCCACCGTAGACTTAAATGATGTCAATATGATTGATCCATATCATTTGGAGGCGTATGGCATCAGAACTGTAAATTATAATCGTGATGTTGAAATCTTCCCAGTACTGAATGCTATGTTTAACCGCATCTATGGAACCAGCCCATACAAGTCCCCTACGGATATGGGTGTAAATATGGCTGGAAAATGTATTATAGATGATGACGCCTGCTGTGAAGCCTCTAAACAGGAAATTATCAGACGTTACTTTGAAACCTTAGATAAAATTGCGTGCGACACTGCAAAGCCTAGCGAACTGGATAAGGTAAAACTCCTAATGAACCAGGCAGGAGTTGCTTTAGAGGATAGAAGGGTAGTTGGGGCAGCAATCGAGAGAGCACATGAGACAGGCTGTGCAGCTGCAGCTATGGAACTTGAGGACGGAACTGTCATAACAGGTAAGAACTCTGATTTATTAGGACCTTCCGCAGCGTTAATCCTTAATGCTATCAAAAGGCTTGCGGGAATTGAAAAGTCAGTTCATGTGATTTCTCCACAGGCGATTGAGCCGATCCAGGAATTGAAAGTAAAGTATTTTGGTAATAAAAATCCTAGACTCCATATTGATGAAGCATTGATTGCCCTCTCTATCAGTGCTAGTACTGATGCCAATGCCAAGCTGGCTTTAGAGCAACTGCCTAAACTTCGTGGAAGTCAGGTACACAGTACAGTAAGACTTGCTAAAGTAGACAGTAACATGTTTAAGAAACTGGGCGCTCAGCTTACTATGGCGACTCTTGCATTTAAGAAAACGATATAATAGATTCTAACTAACAAAAACTCCTATATCTGTATCTGTTAGGATACGGATATAGGAGTTTTATTAATTTATGATTTGATTAAGTCTTTCACTACTTCCCCTGCAATAATCAGGCCTACAACAGAAGGAACAAAGGCGATGCTGCCAGGAGTCTGACGCTTTCCGGAGGCGGCAATATCAAGAGCTAATGGTTTCATAGGCTCTTCTTTGGAGTAAACCACCTTACATTTCGTAATACCTCTGGTTTTTAATTCTTTGCGCATTACTTTAGCCAGTGGGCAGACAGAGGTCTTATAGATGTCAGTAACCTCAAATCGGGTAGGATCCAGTTTATTCCCAGCTCCCATGGAACTGATGATAGGTGTTCTGGTTTTGTTGCACTGCATGATAAGTTCGATTTTTCCTGTAACAGTATCGATGGCATCTACTACATAGTCATACTTAGAAAAATCAAATTCTCCCGCATTTTCTGGGGTAAAGAAGCATTGATAGGCATTTACTGTGGCTTCCGGATTGATATCCAGAATTCTTTCCTTCATTACATCGACCTTATATTTGCCTACTGTAGAGTGAGTAGCTATGATCTGACGGTTTATATTAGAGAGACAGACAGTATCGTTGTCGATAATGTCCAAAGTCCCGATGCCACTTCGTGCTAGGGCTTCACAAACAAAACCGCCGACTCCGCCCACTCCAAATACAGCAACTCGTAAGGAAGATAATTTGTCGATAGTGTCCGGCCCAACTAACAGGGCAGTACGTTCAAATTGACTATTCAACATGGTAACCTCATTTCTGTGGATAATAACTAGCAAAAATGAATCCTATGTGGATAACATTTCTTCCTATTAGTATAACACGTTTATCTTTGATATTCCAACGCAGCACCTACAAATCCTTTAAATAAAGGATGAGGTCTATTTGGACGAGATTTGAATTCCGGATGTGCTTGAGTGGCAATGAACCAAGGATGATTAGAAAGTTCAATCATTTCTACAATACGTCCATCCGGAGATTTACCTGATAAGGTCATACCCGCATTTTCCAGGTCATCGCGGTAGTAATTATTTACCTCATAACGATGTCTATGACGTTCTTCAATCAGATTACTGTTGTAAACTTCGTGAGATTTGGTTCCTTCCTTTAATACACAAGGATAAGAGCCAAGCCGTAAGGTACCACCGATATCCTCGATGCCATCCTGTTCAGGCATCAGATGAATGACCGGATGAGTAGTTCCTGGGTCTAGTTCCGTACTATGAGCATCTGCAAAGCCTGCCACATGACGGGCAAATTCTATAATTGCCATCTGCATACCAAGACATAGGCCAAGGAATGGAAGATTGTTTGTGCGGGCATAATGGATTGCGGTAATCATGCCTTCAATTCCTCTGTTTCCAAATCCGCCAGGTACTATGACACCGCTTACATCACTAAGCAACTCGGCTATATTATCCTCAGTAACGGTTTCTGAGTCGATCCATTTGATATTGATAGAAGCTTTGTGTGCTACAGCCCCATGTTTTAGGGATTCCACAACAGAGATGTAAGCATCATGGAGCTGGGTGTACTTACCGACTAATGCTACGGTTACCTCTTTTTCAGGATTCTTCAGAGCATAAACCATGTCTCTCCATTCCTTTAAATCAGGTTCTGGACAGTTGATTTTTAGGGATTCACAGACAATGTCCGCCAGATGCTCATTTTCCATAGCCAGAGGAGCTTCGTATAAAGTCTCTACATCTAGGTTCTGAATTACATGATTACTAGGGACATTACAGAATAAGGCAATCTTTTCTTTGATCCCCTTTTCCAATGGCAGTTCAGTACGGCAAACAATAACGTCCGGCTGAATTCCCATCCCCTGAAGCTCTTTTACACTAGCTTGGGTTGGTTTGGTTTTCATTTCTCCAGATGCACGAAGATAAGGAATTAATGTTACATGAATTAAGATTGCATTTTCACGACCGATATCATGTTGAAATTGTCTAATAGATTCTAAAAATGGCTGACTTTCAATATCACCAACGGTACCGCCAACTTCTATAATGGCAATTTCCTGTTTGTTGTTTCCATCGTTACGGTAGAAACGGCTCTTTATCTCATTGGTAATATGGGGAATTACCTGCACGGTTCCTCCACCGAAATCACCACGACGTTCCTGATTTAATACAGACCAGTAAATCTTACCGGTGGTTACATTGGAACGTTTAGTTAGTTTCTCGTCGATGAAACGCTCATAATGTCCAAGGTCCAAATCCGTTTCTGCACCATCATCTGTTACAAATACTTCACCATGCTGGATAGGATTCATCGTACCTGGATCAATATTAATGTAGGGATCGAATTTTTGCATGGTTACCGTATATCCCCTGGACTTTAGTAATCTTCCCAGGGAGGCAGCAGTTATGCCCTTACCTAGTCCGGAGACAACGCCACCTGTTACAAATACGTATTTAACAGCCATTTCATGTCCTCCTTTATATATGTGCGTTTTTAAATAGTTCAAAATAATCAAAGATATATTATAGCGTGGTGAAAAAAGAAAATCTATAGACTTTTCTCTATTGTTATAATTTCCTAATTATCTAAAGTATAATTACTATTTCTGTTAATGATATTAAGTAACAAAGAGAACTAGTAGGTAGTATTCATACTGAATAATAGAGTGTTCACTAAATAGACAAAAAATAATAGTATATCTTAAAAGGGAATGTAAAAAATATATAAGGGTAGTTTATGTTTATTTCATATTTTCTCACGGAATTTTAAGAGATAAGTCTATTGATTTATAAATCAGCTTTCATTATAATGGGAATGACTATACACTAAAGAGTTTATCTACTTTTTGAGTATATATTAAGGTATTAGCAGGTAAAACTGATAAAAAGGATAGAAAAACTAGGAAGAGGAGGCGTTTGTATGGAAAATAACAATGGTAAGAAGAATAATCAAGATAATAGAAAACGAAATAATCGTACCAATATAATTATTGGGATAGTTATTACCGTAATTCTCTTTTTAATGTATACCTATATGAATCAGATGATTCAGGAAAGTACTTATAAAGAACAAAGCTACAAAGAGTTTATGGTGCAGTTGGAGGATAAGAAGATAAAGACCGTAACGGTATTATCGGACCGAGTGGAATATCAGCTGACTTCCCAGTCAAAGGAAGATAATAATGTATATTATGCTGCTAGAATTTATGATGAGAACCTCTTAGAGAGATTAAAGAGTTCAGGTGCTGATTATAAAAGTGAGATAACCAGTACAAGTTCTGGCATTATCAGTGCTATTGTTAGTTATATCTTACCGATTGCTCTAATCTGGGTGGCTTTCTGGTTTGTATTCCGTATGATTTCCCGTAATGGGGGCGGAATGATGGGCGTTGGCAAGAGTACCGCCAAAATCTATGTAGAAAAAGAGACTGGAGTTACCTTTGCTAATGTGGCAGGTCAGGAGGAAGCGAAAGAATCCCTTTCTGAAATGGTTGATTTCCTTCATAATCCAGCAAAATATACCAAGATTGGTGCAAAGCTTCCTAAGGGAGCATTATTGGTAGGCCCTCCTGGAACAGGTAAGACCTTGCTTGCCAAGGCAGTAGCAGGAGAAGCCAAAGTACCGTTTTTCTCTCTGTCAGGTTCTGATTTCGTGGAGATGTTTGTTGGTGTAGGTGCCTCCAGAGTAAGAGATTTGTTTAAGGAGGCTCAGGCGAAGGCGCCTTGTATTATCTTTATTGATGAGGTAGATGCCATTGGTAAGAGCCGTGATAGCCGTTATGGTGGTGGTAATGATGAGCGTGAGCAGACCTTGAATCAGCTGCTTTCTGAAATGGATGGTTTTGATTCCTCTAAAGGACTTGTCATCTTAGCAGCAACCAACCGTCCGGAAGTTTTAGATAAGGCACTTCTTAGACCAGGTCGTTTTGATCGTAGAATCATTGTAGATAAGCCTGACCTGAAAGGTCGTAAGGATGTTTTAAGAGTACATGCCAAAGATGTACTGATGGATGACTCAGTAGATTTAGATGCTATAGCACTGGCAACTTCAGGAGCAGTAGGTTCTGATCTTGCTAATATGATAAATGAGGCTGCTATTATGGCAGTTAAGGATGGACGTGCTGCAGTGTCACAAGCGGATTTATTTGAATCTGTGGAAGTTGTTATTGCCGGTAAGGAGAAGAAGGACCGTATTCTTGGAAAAGAAGAGAAGAAAATCGTGGCTTACCACGAGGTTGGTCATGCTTTAGTAACCGCATTGATAAAAGAAGCAGAACCTGTTCAGAAGATAACCATTGTACCACGTACTATGGGTTCCTTGGGCTATGTAATGCAGGTGCCAGAGGAAGAAAAATATCTGATGAGCAAGGAAGAGATGCTTACAAGAATAACAACATTGTTTGGTGGTCGTGCAGCTGAACAAATTATTTTCAACAGTATTACAACCGGTGCAAGTAATGATATAGAGAAGGCTACGGAATTAGCAAGGGCAATGGTTACCCAGTATGGCATGACTGATGAATTTGGTCTTGTTTGTTTGGAAACCGTAGAAAGTAAGTATCTGGATGGAAGAACCGTGATGAACTGTGCAGATTCTACAGCTAGTCAGGTAGATCAGGTCGTAATGAGACTTCTGAAGGAATGCTATAAGAAGGCAGAAGATCTTCTTAGAGATAACAAGGAAGTGCTAGACAAGATTGCGGGATACCTGTATGAAAAAGAAACGATCACCGGTAAAGAGTTTATGGATATTTACCATGAAGTAACCGGCACAGCTGTAAAGATTGAGGATACTCTTCAATTAGAAATCAAGGAGGAGGAAAAACCTCTAGTAGAGCTTAAAAAGGAACCTCAGGAAGAGCCAAATAAAGAGTCTGATAAAGAGTCTGACATAGAGCCTCAGGTATAAGGAATTAAATTAGATACAGAATTTCGAGATGACTAGTAGCAGGCCTCATGGAATGTTACTAGTCATGCTTGCATTTAACTTATTGTTTTGACTTTAGGGAGATTAAATCATATGTTTGATATTGAAGAGGAATTAAAAAAACTGCCTGCCAAGCCGGGAGTCTATATCATGCATGATAAAAAGGACGAAATTATCTATGTAGGTAAGGCAATCAGCTTAAAAAACCGGGTACGACAATACTTTCAAAGTAGCCGTAATCTGACACCAAAGATTGTACAGATGGTATCACGAATTGACCATTTTGAATATATTATTACAGATTCTGAACTGGAAGCACTTGTTTTGGAATGTAATCTGATTAAAGAACATAGACCAAAATACAATACTATGTTAAAGGATGACAAAAGTTACCCTTATATTAAGGTTACCGTACAGGAGGACTATCCCAAAATTCTCTTTGCCAGAGAAATGAAGAAGGATAAGGCCAAATATTATGGACCTTATACCAGTGGTATTGCAGTAAAGGATACCATTGAGCTAATCCGAAAAATCTTTAAATTGAGAACCTGTAACCGAAATCTTCCTAAGGATATCGGGAAGGATAGAGCCTGCCTTTATGCCCATATTGGACAGTGTGACGCTCCCTGCCAGGGAAGCATCAGTGCTGAGGAGTACAGAAAGAACGTGGATCAGGCGATGGAAATGCTCAATGGCAATTTTAAACCGGTGATAGAGATGTTAACAGAGAAGATGCAAGCTGCTTCTGCGAAGTTTGCTTTTGAGGAGGCCGCTCAGTATAGGGATTTGATTAATAGTGTAAAACTTATTCTTCAAAAACAAAAGATTACCTCCTCTGATCAGGAGGACAGAGATATCATTGCCTTTGCCAGGGCCATGGATGAGGCAGTTGTGCAGGTATTTTTTATCCGTAGTGGAAAGCTCATTGGGCGGGAGCATTATCGTCTTACAGGAGTGGAGCAGATTACCCGGAGTGAAGTTATGACCAATTTTATAAAACAGTTTTATTCCGGGACGCCCTTTGTTCCGAAGGAATTGTTTCTTCAGGAACCGGTAGAAGATAAAGAGGTTATGGAACAGTGGCTGACTGCGAAAAGAGGACAGAGGGTCTACATTCGTGTGCCCCAAAAAGGAGAAAAGGAGCGTTTGGTGGAACTAGCAGCCAAAAATGCATCTTTGGTATTACAACAGGATTCAGAACGTATAGCCAGAGAGGAGAAGAAGACCATTGGTGCCGTGCAGGAAATAGCGGACATATTGGGAATACAGAAGATTAATCGTATGGAGTCCTTCGATATATCCAATACCAATGGCTTTGAGAATGTAGGTTCTATGGTAGTCTTTGAAGCAGGAAAACCAAAACGTAATGACTATCGTAAGTTTAAGATGAAATGGGTAAAAGGTGCCGATGATTATGCCTGTATGCATGAAGTTCTCACCAGACGTCTGAAACATGGACTAGAAGAGACCAAAGAACTTAACGAGAAAGGGATATCTTTGGATACCGGTAGTTTTACTAGATTTCCGGATTTGATTTTGATGGATGGAGGAAGAGGACAGGTAAATATCGCTCTGAAGGTTATGGAGGAGTTAAATATCAACATCCCGGTCTGCGGCATGGTAAAGGATGATAACCATAGGACCAGAGGGCTATATTATAATAATGTAGAACTCCCAATAGACCAAAGAAGTGAGGCATTTAAGCTGATTACCAGAATCCAGGATGAGACTCATAGATTTGCCATTGAATATCACAGAAGTCTGAGGTCCAAATCACAGGTTCACTCTGTGCTGGATGATATAGAAGGAATTGGCCCTACCAGAAGAAAGGCGCTGATGAAGTATTTTAAAGGGATTGAAAAGATCAAAGAAGCGTCTTTAGAGGAATTGAAACAAGTTCCAAGCATGAACCAGAAAAGTGCTGAACAGGTGTATGATTTCTTTCATTAATTATTAGAATTCATTGCGGCAATATGAGATATGTGGTAAAATATATCTTATATTTTGTGCGTATAGATTTCCCAGAAGGGAAAGAATTCTTCAGATAGAAAGGTTGGATTATATGTACTCAGTTGCTTTAACAAAGCTTATAGAAAAAATGAATTTAGAGAATTGTACACCGGATGTAGATACGAATCTGATTGAGATTACTCAGACAGATGTTAACCGTCCAGCACTTCAGTTGGCTGGTTTTTTTGATTACTTTGATTCCAACCGCATTCAGGTTATTGGACATGTAGAACATACTTACTTGCAAAAGATGTCCCAGGATCATGGGGTGAAGACTTTAAGTCGAATCTTTGAATATCAGATACCTTGTATCGTATTTTGTAGAGGACTTGAAGTGGATGAAGCGTATGTGGAGCTTGCTAAGAAATATAACATTCCTATATTAAGAACACAGCGTTCGACTTCGTCCTTCATGGCTGAAGTGATACGTTGGCTTAATGTAGAACTAGCGCCTATGATCTCCATTCATGGAGTATTGGTGGATGTCTATGGTGAAGGAGTCATGATCATGGGAGAAAGTGGCATTGGTAAGAGTGAAGCTGCTTTGGAACTGATTAAGAGAGGACATCGTCTGGTATCTGATGATGTGGTCGAGATTCGTAAGGTTAGCGACGATACTTTAATAGGCTCTGCTCCGGATGTGACAAGACATTTTATCGAGTTAAGAGGTATTGGTGTAATTGACGTTAAGACACTATTTGGTGTAGAAAGTGTGAAGAACACCCAATCCATAGACCTGGTCATCAAATTAGAGGAGTGGAATAAGTCTGCGGAATATGACCGCCTTGGCCTGGAGGAACAGTATACGGAATTTTTGGGGAACAAAGTAGTCTGCCACTCCATTCCGATTCGTCCTGGCCGTAATCTGGCTATTATATGTGAGTCAGCAGCAGTTAATTACCGTCAGAAGAAGATGGGGTATAATGCAGCCAGAGAGCTGTATAACCGTGTGACAAGCAATCTTATGAAGAAATAACGTAACAAATGATAGTAGGAGGATTAGTTTATGTACTGTGCTGGAGTTGATATCGGGGGGACAACTGTAAAATTAGGAATTTTTACTGTTGAGGGTGACCTCTTAGAAAAATGGGAGATTCCAACTCGTAAGGAGAATCATGGAGAATATATTTTAGGGGACGTAGCAAAGTCCGTATTAGCAAAGATGGATGAGCTTCACATCAAAATAGAGGAAATAGAAGGACTGGGAATCGGAGTACCGGGACCGATTACCGAGGATGGTACTGTCTTAAAATGTGCTAACTTGGGCTGGGGCATATTTAATGTAGCCGAAGAAGTTAGTAAGCTAACTGGTATCAGTAAGGTTAAGGTAGGAAATGATGCTAATGTTGCAGCCCTAGGTGAGATGTGGAAAGGCGGCGGTAAAGGATTTAAGAGTCTCGTTATGATTACACTTGGTACCGGTGTTGGTGGAGGCGTTATCCTTAACGGGAAAATTCTTACTGGGTCTAATGGTGCTGCCGGCGAGATTGGCCACCTTGTAATCAGACAGGATGAAATGGATACCTGTGGATGTGGAAAACAGGGTTGCTTAGAGCAATATGCATCAGCTACTGGAATCGTAAAGGAGGCGAAGCGCGCCTTTACACGTGTTAATACGCCTTCTGCCCTTAGAGAACTGGAAGATTTATCTGCCAAGGACATCTTCGACCATGCCAAAATGGGGGATGAGCTGGCTGTGGAGCTAGTAGAGGATCTGGGACGTAAT
>JAEYRR010000298.1 GCA_023435505.1 Bacillota bacterium
CCTATATTAGAACACTTTGTAAAGATATTGGAGATAGATTAGGTTGTGGCGCCTGTATGAGCGGCTTGAAACGTACAAAGGTAAGCTATTTTTCCATAGAGGAAAGCCTTAAACTAAGTGAGATAGAGGCGTTAGTGGGGGAAGGCAAAATACTAGAGAGAGTAATAGCTGTGGATGCAATGTTTCCGCAGTATGACTCCGTAGTGATTAAGACAGAGGCCTGCCGCCTGATTTATAACGGAAACAGCTTTATGGAACAGAATATAAAAAGTTGTAAGCCAGGAAAAGCTCAGGCTACAAATGAAAGCATTGAAGAAAGAAAAGTTTTGGTATATGACGATCAGGATAGATTTGTTGGGGTTTATAAAGAAGACAATAAAGGGGTATATAAGCCTTGGAAAATGTTTCTTTAGTGAAGCACTGTAAGAGCTGAGGAGAAGTGGAATGAGATATATTAACGAAACAACAGATTTTCAGCTACACAATAGCGTAGTTACACTAGGTAAGTTTGACGGCCTTCATATTGGGCATCAGATGCTTCTTGACCATGTTTTGGAGTTAAAGCAAAAGGGATATCAGTCTGTTATGTTCACATTTTCCCTTCATCCTTATAATTTATTTTCGGAGAAGGAGATCAGACTGATCTATACAAGTGAAGAAAAGTATTATCATTTAAAAAATATGGGGTTTGACGTACTAGTTTCTTATCCGTTTACCAGAGATACAGCGGCGCTTGAGCCACAAGACTTTATTAAAAAGGTTTTAGTGGATCAACTGGATGCTAAAGTTATTGTCGTGGGGGCGGATTTCTGCTTTGGTAAGGAGCGAAGGGGAAATGTTGCCTTGTTGGAAAAATATGCCCCACAGTATGGCTATAAAGTCTATGCCTATGAGAAGCTTACTAGTAATAGTAAGGTAGTCAGCAGTACTAGAGTACGGGATGAACTGGCAAAGGGAGATATGGAGGAAGTTGAAATCCTGCTTGGACGACCTTTTTCCATACGTGGTGTAGTAATTCATGGTAGACGTCTAGGAAGAACCTTTGGTATGCCGACCATTAATATTCAACCACCAGAGGAAAAATTATTACCTCCAAATGGAGTATATGCCTCTACCATGATTATAGATGGGATAAAGAGATATGGTGTAACCAACATTGGGTACAAACCAACAGTGGGAGCTGCACCAAGACCAGGTGTAGAGACTTATATTCTGGACTTTTCAGGTGATCTTTATGGAGAGACAGTAGAAGTTAACCTGCATCATTACATGAGACCGGAACTTAAGTTTGACACAGTGGAAGACTTAAAGGAGCAGATGCAGCTAGATATGGAGCAGGCTATCGCTTATTTTCAACATAAATAAATAAAAATTAAAAGCTGCCTAATCAGAAGGAAACTGTTTGGGCAGCTTTTATTATTAGGGTTTATACTCTGTAAGAAGATTTAAGAAGGTCTGTAATCCTTTTTGTATCTCGTCTTCCTCAAGATTAGCAAAACCCATAAGAAACGCGGGTCTACGTGTAGGAGTGTCATTCATAAAATAAGGAGACAAAGGATATAATCTGATCCCTTGTTTTCTTGCTTTTTCTAACAGCGTTTGTTCTGATACTGGGAGATTTACCTGAACCACCAGATGGAGACCTGCATTTTCTCCTATTACAGTAATAAGGTTACCAAAGCCATTTAAACACTCTAACATGGTATCATGTTTTACTTTGTAGAGTTTCTTCATCCGATTCAAATGTCTTTCAAAATGCCCTTGCCTAAGAAAATCTGTTAGTATTGTCTGATCTAATCTAGAAACTGTGGAGGAATAATGGGACAATTTCTCTTGATATAAGGTGTTAAGAGGCAGAGGCAGAACCATATAGCCAACTCGTATGGCCGGAGCAATAGAGCGGGAGAAGGTTCCTATATAGATTACCTTCTGATTGGTATCAAGACTTTGCAGCGCAGGAATTGGTCTGCCTATATATCGGAATTCACTGTCATGATCATCTTCAATGATATAGCGGTTATCTGCTTCCTTTGCCCACTGTAATAAGGAAAGACGTCTTTTGATGGACATGACGCTTCCAAGGGGAAACTGATGGGATGGAGTCACGTAGGCAATATTGGCTGAAGTTTTTTGCAATTGTTCTACTTTCATTCCCTGTGCATCAACTGGGATTGCAACAGTACTTAAATGCATACTCTTAAATATATGATTGGCCTGGGTGTAGGAGGGATCCTCCATTGCGATGATATCAGTGGGAGTAAGAAGCTGGGATAACAACTGTATCAGATAGTCTGCTCCTGCACCAACTATAATCTGGCATATGTCACAGTTCACCCCCCTGGATTGCTCCAGGTAATGTTTGATTGCCAGACGGAAAGCATAATCACCCTGATTATCCCCTAAAAGAAAACTGGAGGTATCCTGGTCAAATGCATGTTTCATCAATTTTTGCCAGATATTAATCGGAAAATGAGAACTATCGATGGCATTAGGGCTAAAATCGTAGAGAATAGGTAGAACTGCTTTAGACGTGTCAGGCTTATTTAAAGTTCTATGCTTATCTGGTACGAGGCTTGCCATAGGAGAGAGATACATATGATTAATATCACTGACGTAGTGCCCCTTTTGTGGCAGAGAATCCACATAGCCTTCTGACAACAGCTGGCCGTAGGCCATGTCTATGGTATTACGACTAACCTGAAGGTGGGAGGATAGGCTTCTTGTGGAGGGGAGCTTCTCACCCTTCTTAAGCCTTCCAATTAAAATTTCCTGTTTGATATGCAGATAAATCTGTTCATATAAAGGGGTGGTAGATTGGTTATCTAGATCTACAGTTATCATGGGCTTCCTTTCTGATAATATGTTATCTGTATGACAGTGGTACTACTTTAACCATAAAGATATGTTAAATTAACAGTACCACATGAATTCAATTATTGCAAATTGAAGCAAATTCAGCAAATTGACTCTACTGGAATATTGTGCTACAATTTATTCGTGTTGTATATATAAATATTAAGGAGGGTTTTGTAATGAAAAAAGAGAATTTTGGTATACCTACGGCGTTATTAAACGTTATGATTTATGCATTAGCACTTTATATTACGGTGAATAGTGTTGCTACTATTTGGGCATTATTAGGGTTTACTGTCGTAGCCTTTGCATTAAACTTTAGTGGCAGCGTAAAGAAGACTTTAGTTCAGGCGAGTGCTTTAGTTTTAATATTTATTGGAGTGCACGTAGTTTTTAGCTTATTTGGATGCTTCTTTAGTTTCGCGGCAACTCCTTCAGTAATAACAGGGGAATCTTTGTATAGTAAGTATAATGATTTAGTAGATGTTATCAATACAATAATTTCAATTGCTGCATATGGAATCTTTGCTCTATTAGCAATTATGGCTTTAGTAAAGAAAGATTTGTTTGTTGGCCCTGTATATAAGGCAGTAGATGGTTTTGTTCCTCGTCCTCAATACCAGCAACAACCAGTTTATAACGGCCAGCCACAACAGTTTTACGGTCAGCCACAACAGTTTAATGGACAGCCACAACAGCCAAAGTAAAACAGTTCTGGTAGTTTTAAATTTTAAAAAAGCCTTTACATTCGTTTTCTTGTATGTTACTATTACGAAGGTAAAGAATTCCGATACTCAGAGTTAGGACACTCCGACCTATTTCTTAGTATTTGGAGTATCAAAGAATTTAGGAGGATTTTATAATGATTAGCAAAGAAAAGAAGCAAGAAATCATTGCTGCATACGGTAGAACACCTGAAGATACAGGTTCACCAGAAGTTCAGATCGCTTTATTAACTCAGAGAATTTCTGAATTAACTGAGCATTTAAAAAGTAACAAGAAAGATCATCACTCCAGAAGAGGTCTTCTGAAGATGGTAGGTCAGAGACGTGGTTTACTTGAATATCTGAAGAAAACTGATCTTGAAGGATATCGTAAATTAATCGAGCGTTTAGGATTAAGAAAATAAGATTTACTTATATGAAACCCCGCTGTTGTCAGTGGGGTTTTATTATGCGTATTATTAATGGGGAAAATATCCAAAAGTATTCTATTTATATTGTGGGTATACTAATTTTGGAGCCATTTAGAAAATATATTTAATTTTGTACATGATTTTATACTTTATATTGTGAGTTTTGTCTTGTATGCCAAAATTAAATGTTTTATAATTGAGTTTATGGAAAAAATACACGAAAGGAGTCCTAAACGTGGGATTTATAGACACTATTAAAGCTAGGGCAAAAGCAAATAAAAAGACAATTGTATTACCGGAGTCAAATGATATTCGTACTATTGAGGCGGCATCCAAAATACTGGCAGAAGAGATTGCGAATATAATTTTAGTTGGTAAAGAAGATGAGATTAGCAAATTAGCAGAAGGTTATGATATTTCAAAGGCGACAATTGTTGACCCGGATACTTCTGATAAATTACAGCAGTACATTGATTTATTGGTAGAGTTACGTAAAGCGAAAGGTATGACACCTGAAAAAGCGAAAGAATTATTAACAAAAGATTATTTATATTATGGTGTAACTATGGTTAAAGCAGGGGATGCAGATGGTATGGTATCCGGTGCTTGTCATGCAACTGCAGATGTATTACGTCCATCTCTACAAATCTTAAAGACTGCACCTGGCACTAAAATTGTATCAGCTTTCTTTTTGATGGTAGTTCCTGATTGTGAATATGGTGCAAACGGAACCTTTATTTTCGGAGATAGTGGTTTAGTTCAGAATCCAACTAGTGAAGAATTAGCTGTTATTGCTGGAAGTAGTGCAAAGAGCTTTGAATTATTAGTAGAGCAAGAACCAGTTGTAGCATTGCTTTCCCACTCCACTAAGGGAAGTGCAAAGCATGCTGATGTAGATAAGGTAGCAAATGCGGTAGCGATTGCAAAAGAAGCATATCCAGATATTAAACTGGATGGTGAATTCCAATTAGATGCTGCAATTGTTCCAAGTGTTGGACATTCTAAAGCTCCGGGAAGTGAAATTG
>JAEYRR010000314.1 GCA_023435505.1 Bacillota bacterium
CAAACCTTTATGCCATATCTCATCATTTACTACGAGAAGACGTTAGGAATGGAAGGATATGTGTTGATTCTAGCACCAGCCATTCTAGTAGCTGCTATTGTAACAGCATTCTTTGGGAAGCTATACGATAAAGTTGGGTTTAAAATAGCACTAGTACCAGTGCTTATATCCTTATTAACGGGGTATTTCTTCCTATATGTCGGTACGGGCAGCGCTCTTGTATTTTTAGGTTCTCTTCTTATGATGATCGGTCAGTTATCTGGAATGGCTTGCTTTGGTGCCAAGATAAGGGACAATATTCCAAAAGATAAGGCAGGAATGTTCCAAGGAATTCGAATCATTGGTCAAGTATTAATTCCTGGTATCGCAGGACCAGCCCTTGGAGCAGCAGTTCTTTGGAATGCAAGTACCATCGTAAACAGTGATGGCACCACCTCTTTTTTGCCAGATAACAGAATCTTTCTAGCGGCATTTGGAGTAGCCATGGTACTCATTGGGGTGTTGCTTCTAATTTTTAGAATGATTCGAAAGGGATACCATTCTCTATCTACTGATACGACTCCAGATTGGACCTCATATCCAAGACCTCAATTAAAAAGAGCCTCCTATTATAGTTTAAATGGTACCTGGTCCCTGAATGGAAAAGATATTCTCGTTCCATTTGCCCCTCAGTCAGAGTTATCGGGCTATACGGACAAAGTAGGGAAAAAACTTACCTACGAGAAGCGATTTACCTTGCCAAAGGACTTTGTAAATGGAAAGGCAAATAGTCGTGTACTTCTTCATTTTGGAGCAGTCGATCAGATTGCTGAGGTTTTTATGAATGGGGAAAAAGTAGGGAACCATGAAGGTGGATATTTACCATTTACGTTGGATGTGACGGATAAAATCGATAGTAGTAAGGAAAATGTACTTCACGTCAAGGTCATTGATAAATTATCAAAGATATATCCTTATGGGAAGCAGTGTAAGAAGCGGGGTGGCATGTGGTATACACAAGTCAGTGGCATATGGCAGACGGTATGGTTAGAATGTGTACCAGAAAACTACATTAGCTCCATAAAGGTAACACCAGATCTAACAGGAATCAACTTACAGGTAGAGATGAATGATAATAAATTCATGGATTACATGGTAGAGATTGAGCTGGAACAACATAAATATCAATGTAAAGTAAGTGAGGAAAAGACTCGTATCGAGTTGGCCAATCTTACGTTACCAGATGGGACTATCTATGAACCAAAGACGTGGACACCAGAGAGCCCACATCTTTATACAATGACAATACATGCAGGGGAGGACCAGGTAGATTCTTATTTTGCGCTACGCACAATAACAATGGAAAATAAGAGTGGGGTAAAGCGAATATGCCTCAATGGGAAGCCGATATTTATGCATGGGGTACTAGATCAAGGGTATTATCCAGAAGGAATATATCTTCCAGCAGCTGAGATTGAGTACGAGAAAGATATTCTCCGAATGAAAGCCTTAGGTTTTAATATGCTTCGCAAGCATATTAAGATTGAGCCAGAATGTTTTTACTATTATTGCGACATTCATGGAATGTTAGTAGTACAGGATATGGTCAACAGTGGTTCATATTCCTTTATCAGGGATACGGCACTTCCAACCATTGGGATAACTAAGGTGTCAGATTTGAAAAAAGGTTCTAAAGCCCAACGGGAAATTTTTATTCAGCACACAAAAGATACCCTTGTTCATCTTTACAATCATCCATGTATCATAGGCTATACGATTTTCAATGAAGGTTGGGGGCAGTTTAGAAGTGATGCTCTATATGAGATGGTAAAGGAGATAGAGGATACGAGGTTTATCGATTCCACCTCTGGATGGTTTGCACATAATAAGAGTGACGTGGATAGCTTACACATTTATTTTAAAACCATGGAACTTCCAAAAACAAAAAGACCTTTGTTTTTGTCGGAGTGCGGAGGCTACTCCTATTTGGTGCCAGAGCATATCTATAGTAAATACAATACCTATGGCTATGGAACTTGTGTGTCTGAGGAAGAGCTCACCGATAAAATTATAGAAATGTATGAGAAAATGGTACTTCCAGCAATTAAACATGGAGCCTGTGGTTGCGTGTATACCCAATTAAGTGATGTGGAAGATGAGATTAACGGCCTGTATACCTATGACCGTAAGGTATGTAAGGTGACGGAAGATAAGCTGCGTAGATTGAGTGAAGCAATCTTTGCCGAATTACAATAGAAGATGTAAAAAGAAAGCCTAACCAAAGGCTTTCTTTTTTATTGCACATCCTTATTGCCATGAATTGCTATTGAAAATGATTATCAATAAGGATATACTAGTCAAGTATAAGAGAGGTTAAATCATGAAGTATATATTCATAAATCCTGTCGTAGATAGGATGTACGACAAAGACAATTTAAATGAATTTCTACAAAAGAATGGATACGAGAGAGTCAACGTTACAGAGGATTGGCATGGTATCGTTAAAGAGAAATATAAAAATGCGTTAGAGGAGACTGATTTACCACTTCTGGACCGTAGATGTCCAATGGCGGTTCATCATATTAAAAAATTCATTGAAGAGACAGAGGTGACCATCCCACCTATTGAACCTATTTTAATTCATTGTGGTATAGAATTATCGAAACGTGCCTCATTAAAAGGAAAGCAAAAAATCATTACAACTCCATGTGAGAGCTTAGCAGACCACGGA
>JAEYRR010000325.1 GCA_023435505.1 Bacillota bacterium
GTAATATTCTTATACCCTTGCAGATTCAATTTGCAAGGGTTTTTTAATTTGGAGGATGTGCATATGATATATCTTCTCAGAATCTGGGCATAATTTAGTACAATAGCTCTTTATATTATGCGAAATATAGAAAGGATAAATAACATGAATGAACGTTATGACATTGCTATTATCGGTTCCGGTGCTGCTGGAGCTAGTGCTGCGTTAAATGCCCGTATCCGCAATAAATCTCTTATACTATTTGGAAATAAAGATTTTAGTAACAAACTTGTGAAAGCAAGCCGTATAAATAACTATTTGGGATTTTCCAATATCACTGGTGTAGAATTAAAGAACCAGTTTGAAAAACATCTTTCTGATATGGACATCTCCATTCAGGAGGAAAAAGTGACAACGATTATTCCCATGGGGGATTATTTCTCCATTCTAGCAAAAGCCGGTGCACAGGATAAGATGTATGAAGCCTCTGCAGTCATCCTTGCTATGGGGGTTAACTTTGGAAAACCTTTTCCTGGTGAAGAAGAATACCTTGGTAAGGGTGTAGGATACTGTGCAACCTGTGACGCACCATTATATAAAGGAAAGACGGTTACTATTGTAGCCTATAGTAAAAAAGACGAAGAAGAGGCGGAATATGTGGCTTCTCTCGCCCAAAAGGTCTATTATGTACCAATGTATAAGGAAGAGGTACAGGTGCCAGACAACATTACTATAGTAAAGGATACTCCAGTTTCCATAAAAGGGACTACACTAGTAGAGGCTTTAGAGTTAAAAACTCAAACTATTGAAACAGATGGAATCTTCTTATTACGAGAAAGCACGCCTCCAGGACAGATTCTAATGGGACTTGAAATGGATGGCAATCACATTAAAGTAGACAGGACTATGGCCACTAATGTCCCAGGCTGTTTTGCAGCTGGTGACATTGTAGGAACTCCCTATCAGTATATAAAAGCGGCAGGAGAAGGCAATATTGCTGCTTTATCAGCTGTATCGTATCTAAGCAATCGATAATATACGAATTATAATTGACACAGGGGAGAAAGAAAGTGTATAGTGATATCTACAAATGGAAAAGTTGAGAGGATGTGAAAGATTGACACCAAACTGGAAACACCTAAAGAAAAACATTATGGATACCATTCATGAAGGTCAGGTAAAGATAGGATATGAAAAATCCAGTATCCAAATATATTATAACCTATCTTCACTGGAGGCACTACTGGGAATATTGGTGCCATCCGTAAAGGAAATGGATGTATTAATGAAGGTCTTTCAAACACAGGTAAAAGGTTCTCTTGGCGCAGTGGAGATAACAAGGCAAGAGGAACGTTACTGTTTTTTTGTACCAGAGGAAGGCACAAAATACATCTTTGATACTTATGAGGACAATACTTTCTTAAAAGACTTAATAGAGACATTGCAGAATAAAGATTGTACGATTGAAACCATTCTAAAGGTATTTAAAAAACAATCTCCTGATGTGGTATGTCAGAAGACCCAGGATGCTGAATTCGATTATGTGATTTATTATAGAGATAAAAGCATTGATGAATTCATCTACTGTTTTAATATTGGTGAAATGGGTGCTTATTACCATCGTTTTACCGAAGCTGATTATGCTTCCGTACAATAAAAGATCGACGGCCAGTCATCCTTAGGATGCTGGCCGTCGTTTTCACTTCCCTACACTACTTTATCGTCATCATAGAGTATTTCAGCCTTAAAACCCAATAGACATACAATCCATGTTTCTCTCTCAAGGCCTTAAGTAACGTGTGTCTGAATGCTATAATTCTATCTAAATCCTCTTTTGTTATCTCTTTCCTTGAGTATCTGACTGAAGAATACATCTCTTCTATCTCCTCTAACTCCTGACCTTGATCATGGAAAACTTCCTTAACCCGTATAAAAAACTGATGCAAGGTCTCTGTATCTGCTATCGTAAGACCAAAGGCATTAAGTAAGAAGAATATCTGTGCCATTATGGCATGGAGACTATCGGTTGGTGATTTCTTGCGTAAACTTGTCCGGTTATGCATGATTTTTATGGTTACATAAGATATTCCAAATACTACTCCTAGAATAACCATAGCTGCTACAATGATCAGTAGCCACCTGAGCAATTCCATGTTATCTGTTTTATTTTTTGGGATTACATCATTTCTCTTTGCTAGACTCTCATAATAGGCTTGTAGTTCCTCATTTTTCAACTTTTGAGCTTCCAGGTCTGTCTTACTGTCAGGGGCATATACTGAATCATCTGTATTCCATCTGTATTCTTCAGTTAATCCGCTACCTGCAGATGGAGTTGGATCAAAGGTAATCCAGCCAAGGCCCTCAATGTACACCTCTACCCAGGCATGTGCATTTGTTGTTTTAACCTCATATTGGCTGTTTGGGTTAAGTCCTGTGTCCACGGCAAAGCCCTGGGCATAGCGAGATGGAATGCCTATGGTTCTTACCATGACTGCCATTGCGGTTGCAAAACTCGAACAATATCCCTCTTTGGAATCAAACAGGAACCAATCAACTAGATCCCTATCGTCCGGCATTTTCACCGGCTTAAGTGTATATTGGTAGGTCTTTAGATTAGCCGTAATAGCCTCACATTTATCTAATGGCGTCTTACAATTCTGGGTGATTTTCTTAGTAAGTTCTGTAATTCGTACTGGTAAATCCTCCGGTAGTTTTGAATACTGCTCTTTTATGTAGGCAGCTCTCTTAGCCAGTATATCCTCCGTTCTAAAATAGCAGTCTAACCCAATATTTATATTATAACCTTGTATTAATCTATGATACTCCTCTTTATCTACCATATGACTACTACTATATGTATATCCTTGCTCTGTCTCTACAAACTTCTTCCATTCCTCTGAATGATAATTAAGCTTTAAGGTAGATAGATGATAACGGGTTCCCTTTCTCATTAAGTCACGGTAATTAATATTCTCTGGTGTCATCGTATCTATTGCCATACTCGCCTTTATGTTGGTAGAGCGTAATGGCAGAAATATTGAGCTAGTTTCAATATCGTCATAGGTTACCTCTATATTATCGATATTTACTAATTGATCCAGACTCTTTAGACCATCATAGCGG
>JAEYRR010000353.1 GCA_023435505.1 Bacillota bacterium
TGTTCTTGGAATAGCTTTTGTTGGTCCAGCTATTTATGGACACCCAAGATATGTATACCCAATTATGTATGCTATGCCGCTATTCTTAGGACTTTTTTTATGCCAGATAGGTAGTGAGAGTACCTCAAAAGAAATCGAAGAGCTACAATAGAATGATACTGACAATGTAATGAAAGATAATAGGTATGTGAAAATGAATATAAAAAAGAAAGTTGGAGTAATTACGTTTCATAATTATGATAATTATGGTGCGATATTACAGAGTTATGCGTTACAGGAAAAATTGAAGGAGATGGGGCATGATTCAGAGATTATGGATTATCGCTGTGAATACATCGGACATCCCTATAGACTTCGTAATTTAAAGAATAAAGGAATCTTTAACTATATCTATGGTGTGGTGGGGCATATATGCTACCTTCCTCGTCGTAGAAAATGTAATAAGTTTAGAAAGAATATGACGTATAGTGCAAAAGCTACAAGAAAAGATATGTCTGCTGTGCAGGATAAATATGATATCTATATTTCTGGTAGTGACCAAGTATGGGATCATAAACTTACTAATTTTGATAAGAGTTATTTCCTAGACTTTGTAGGAGAAGACAAGAAGTTATGTAGCTACGAAGCGAGCATTGGTGAGAACCTTCCACCGGAAGAGTTACGCGAAGAATATACAGTGCTTCTTAATCGCTTTGATGATATTATTGTCAGAGAGGACTATGGCGCTGATGTAGTGGAACAGCTTACTGGCAAGAGACCTGCAGTTGCGGTAGACCCTACTTTACTACTTACCAGAGAGGAATGGAATGAGATTCTGGTTGAGCCAAATCGTAAAGATAAATATATCTTAGTGTACCAATTGGGAATCAATAAAGAAATCGTTGACTTTGTACGTAGATTGAAGAAGAAAACTGGATTAAAAGTAGTATATATTCCTTTCCCATTAGTAGGAGCAATGTCCTGCAGTATGAAGGTAGCTCTTGGACCATCAGAGTGGATTGGACTCTTTAAAAATGCAGAGTATGTTGTCACTGACTCCTTCCATGGTGCAGTTTTCTCCTTACTATTTAATCGAAAATTCTTTGCCATGGTGGATGGACATCACACTAATAAAAGAGTAAAACAGTTACTGAATCGTATTCAGTTAACAGAGAGAACCATGGAGACTGTTACAGAGGAGCACTTACTAGATGACATTGATTTTACGTATGCCAATGAGCAACTTGAAATCATGAGACAGGAATCCTTGGAGCTGCTTAAAAATATTGTAAAGTAGTAGGTGGAGTATGTTTTTAGATAAGTTTGAAAAAAAGAATTGCTGCGGTTGTTCTGCATGTGACCATATCTGTGGACGTAAAGCGATTCAGATGCAACAGGATGACGAAGGGTATAAATATCCAGTCGTTGATAAGTCAAAATGTGTCGATTGTGGAATGTGTGAAAAGGTATGTCCTTTTATGGATAATTACGTTGGTATAGATGCTTCACCTGATATCTACGCAGTGCACAATAAGAATCGAGATGTAGTATTTCAGAGCTCTTCAGGAGGCATGTTTAGTTTACTGGCCGAGTGGATAATCAACCAAGGGGGCTCGGTATATGGTGTGGCTTTTAATGATGATTATTATGTACAGCATATGAAAGCTACTACCATGGAAGATGCAGCTAGATTCCGTACTTCCAAGTATGTAGAGAGTGATGTTACGAAAATCTATGAAGAGGTAAAAGCAGATGTGGCCAGTGGAAACTATGTTCTGTTTACCGGGACACCATGCCAAGTGTCTGCCATGATAAAATTCCTAACCTTAAGAAGAGTTAATTTAGATAGATTCTATACCTGTGACAATATCTGTCACGGTGTGCCTAGTCCTAAAGTATGGAAGGATTATCTGGATATCGTAAAGGACAAGTATGTTTCCAAAGAGGATAAGATTGCTGGAATCAACATGCGTAGCAAAAAGACATCATGGAAAAAGCAAAATATGGTTATTGAGCTAGAAAAAGGAAATATTGATGAAGTGATCAACGAATTTTCCTTTAATCAGTTATTCTTAAGCCTGTATACAAATAAACCATCATGCTTTTCATGTAGATATACCAGTTATAAAAGGGTAGCTGATTTTACTTTGGGGGATTTCTGGAATGTAGAAAATGCTGGTGTTACCTTTGATACAGAAGGTGGAGTAAATCTTGTTTTGGTTAATACTGATAAAGGAAAAGAAGTATTTGATATAATTAAGGAAAATGTTGATTATAAGGCAGTGACCAAAGAGCAATGCTGGCAACCTCATCTGGAATACTCTGCAAAAGCACCTGCTAAGCAAGCTGAGTTCTGGGATGAGTATAATCGCACAGATGATAAAGAAATGGTTATGAGAAAATATATGAAGGGTTCTTTGGTTACCAGAATCATACACCGACTTACCCCGATTATCAGAAAAATTGGATTATATAAAGTAGCAGGGAAAGTATATAAGAGACTAATAGTGAGAAAGAAGTCCAACCATGAATAAAGAAAAGAATCTGAAGAAGGCATTTCTGTGGAATATGATAGGAAGTTGTTGTTACTCAGTGGCATCCTTTCTCTATCTATTAATAGTGACTAGACTCTGTGGGGGTGTGGAGGCAGGGTTTTTCTCTCTCAGTTATGCAACAGCCCAGTTGTTACTAGCTGTAGGACGTTATGGAATGCGAACTTATCAGGCAACAGACCTGGAGCATAAATATACCTTCTCCGAGTATGGGATATCTAGAATTATTACCTGTCTCTTGATGATGATATTTGGTATTGTTTATAGTGGTATCAGCTTTACAGGTAATATGATAGTGACCAGCTGCTTTGTCATAATGATGAAGATGGTAGATGCCGTAGAAGATGTTTTTCATGGTAATTGTCAACAGAAATACAACGTCGAATTAATGGGAAAACTACTTGCTTTCCGTAATCTCTATACAGCAGTTATTTTTTCTATTATTCTATATCTCACCAGGAATCTTAATATGACATGTATCATTACGTCAGTTACTTCTTTATTAGTATGCTTGTATATTAATAGATATTATACCGGCAAATATCTGGTAACTGATAGTCATGAAAATAGGAAATTCTTATGGAGCAATGTATTGCAGTTGCTCAAGATCTGTACCCCTCTGTTCATTGGAACCTTTTTATCACTATTGTTGTTTAATGTTCCTAAGTATGCCATGAAAGGCGTATTGACAGATGACTATCAGACCTATTATAGCATTCTATTCATGCCATCATTTGTTATTACTCTGATGTGTGAATTTGTATTTAAACCTACCATTACCTCCATCGCTGAATTGTGGTGGGAGAGAGAATACCATAAATTTTCTATGTATGTCCTGAGGATTCTAGGTATCGTCATGGGATGTTGTGCGCTTATTGTAGTTGCAGGGCACTTTATCGGTCGTAGATTACTAGAACTTATCTATGGGGTTGACTTGTCAGCGTTTAAGCTCCACTTTATCATACTTCTTATTGGTGGTGGAATCGGAGCTGCTGTATACATGATGTACAATATACTAATTGCTATCAGAAAAGGTAGCTGCATTGTACTTGTATATGGGATTACTGCACTTTTAACGATTCTTCCTGCTCGAATCATGGTAGATAATTGGAAGGTGATGGGTGCCTCCTTAAACTATATGTATTCCTGTTTATTATTGTTTATAGCATTTGCAGGTATTCTTATATACGTTGTGATTAAAGAATTAAGGAATAAAAAGATAGAATCTCTTGGGGATAAATAAAGAGGACAATATCAGGCTCTGTGTCAAGTGTTGGAATGTGAAGTACACACTTCGACACTGACATAAGAGCTAGAAAAAGTAGATATCATAGGGCGAATAAAGTGTCATAAATGGAAATAAAAAGAGATATAAACTCAATAAATCTAGGTGTAAACAGTAATGAGTAAAAATATCTTGGCATATACTGTGTTTTATTATATAATTTATACTTGAATTAGCTTAGATAATAAGGTCAGGGAGTTAAAGGTATGAAAACTAGGATACAATATCTGAAAAGATGGTGGCAAGAAGATAAGGCAATAGCATGGGTAATCAGTTATACTATTGTTGCAGTAATAGTATTGTTAGGCATCTTTTATACCTTTATTAAATTGAAGAAAACCTTTATATGGAATCAAGATGGATTAAACTTTTACTTACCTTCCCTTGCTTATGGAGGACAGTATATCAGAGAGTTTTTTGAGAATCTGCTTCATGGACAATTCAATTTGCCAATGTATGATTTCTCTTCAGGAATGGGCATGAGTGTGTACTCTATGGTACTGGGAATGTTTACAGACCCCTTTCGACTGGTTGCGGTAATCCTTCCAATGAGTAAAGTTGAACTGGCGTATAACATTAGTGTAATACTTAGATTTTATTGTGCAGGCTTAACTTTTATGTATTTTTGTCGTTATAAAAAGATAGATAGAATAAGTGCCTTGACTGGAACTGTACTTTACATGGCAAGTGGATATGCACTATTTGCTGGAATAAAGCATCCGCAGTTTATGACGGCTGTTGTTCTTTTGCCACTTATAATTGTTGCAACAGAAAAGGTGTTACAACATAAAGGGAAAATGTTTATTGTCATGATAGGTTGTTCTATGATGAACAGCTATTATTTTACCTTTATGACAACATTTGTAGTCGGAATCTACTTTATTATAAGATTTTTTGGAATATACAAGGAACAAAGATTGAAAATGTTTGTTCCTATTACCATAAAAGCGATACTTTGCTACATAGTAGGTATAGCATTGGCAGCATTTGCCTATGTCCCGCAGATAGTAACATTTATAAATTCAACAAGAACTGGTGAAGTTATTACAACAGACTCCATGTTCCATTACAGCAACTTGTATTATGAAACAATTCTTGGTAGCATTATAGCTCCGTACAAATCCGTTGGATATTGGGTATTTACGGGCTTTCCCGCTATTGTACTTTTAATTATCATCTATGTGTTGGTTCAAAGGAAGAGAGAGTACCGTGGAGATCAGATAAGCTTTCTTATATATTCTATTATGCTCTGTATTCCTATTTTTGGTTACGTATTAAGTGGTTTCTATGCGGTTGGAAATCGTTGGTGTTATGCTTATGCCTTTATTATAGCTGGCTTAGCGTCAAAATATATAAAAAAGCTAGAACAATTGACAAAAAAAGAGACTATTGTAATGGTTATCCTATCAGCATTATATGGAATGTATGTAATGCTGAATGATAAGGTAACTTCAGTATATTTTTTGGTTGCAGCAGTAATGTTAGGAATCTCATTAACCATAATCCTTCTTTTTAATCTATTAAAGAATGAAAAGCATCATTATT
>JAEYRR010000384.1 GCA_023435505.1 Bacillota bacterium
AGTCTAGTGTGCCGCACAATGAGGTATAAGCATTGGTTCTACCAATCACCGAAGTTGGCGAGTAATGATTATAGGAGGTGCCATATGTACGCGATTATTGCAACAGGTGGTAAACAGTACAAAGTAGCTGAAGGCGACGTAATCAGAGTTGAAAAACTTGGTGTTGAAGCTGGTGATACAGTTACATTTGATCAAGTTCTTGTAGTAAATAACGGAGAAGTTACTGTAGGTAACCCTACTGTAGCTGGTGCAACCGTAACTGCTTCTGTAGTAGCTAACGGAAAAGCTAAAAAAGTTATCGTTTACAGATATAAGAGAAAAACTGGATATCATAAGAAAAATGGTCATAGACAGGCTTTTACTCAGGTTAAGATCGAAAAGATCAACGCTTAATATGAGTCAGGTGAGCAGATGACTAAGATATCAGTCTTCAAGAAAGACGGTATTTATACTGGATTAGAAGTGAGTGGACATGCAGGCTACGCCGAAGCCGGTGAAGACATTGTATGCGCAGGCATTTCGATGCTAGTGATAAATACAATCAATTCCATTGAAACTTTTACCGAGGATGGATTTTCCTGTGAGGCAGATCCTAAAACCGGATATATCAAGTTTCAATTCAATACTACTATAAGTAAAGATAGTGAATTGTTAATGAACTCTTTAGTCCTTGGCTTACAAGGAGTTAAAGAGGAATATGGCAAAGAATATATGAAACTTATACTCAAGGAGGTGTAAGGTTATGTTGAGAATGAACCTTCAATTTTTCGCACATAAAAAGGGTGTTGGTTCTACAAAGAATGGTAGAGATTCCGAGTCCAAGAGATTAGGAGCTAAGAGAGCAGACGGACAATTTGTTTTAGCTGGTAACATTCTTTATAGACAGCGTGGAACAAAGATTCACCCAGGTGTTAATGTAGGCCGTGGTGGTGACGATACTTTATATGCTCTAGTAGACGGCGTTCTTAGATTCGAACGTAAAGGTCGCGATAAGAAACAAGCTAGCGTATATCCAGTAGAAGCTAAATAGTATGAATCATTAAAGCCCCAAAATCTTGATGCAATCAGTGATTTGGGGCTTTTTATACAATTTTTATAAAAGTTTTTAGAAACTAACAATCTTGAGTGAACAGTGAAAAGGTAAAACATATTCATTCTAAAATTGCTAATACTAGTAACAGTTAGTTTTTCTTTTTCACTATTCATTCCTTAGTGGTATGCAGTAGGGCTTAAAAACTTTGAAATAATACAATACAGAAAGAGTACGTTTTTTGAGGTGATAAGATGTTTGCAGATCGTGCAAAAATATATATTCGTTCCGGAAAAGGTGGAGATGGCCATGTTAGCTTTCGAAGAGAGTTGTTTGTGGCCGCCGGAGGTCCGGATGGTGGAGATGGTGGAAAAGGTGGAGATGTCATCTTAGAAGTAGATATGGGGTTAAATACATTGACCGATTTTCGTCATGTACGTAAATACTGTGCAGGAGATGGAGAATCGGGTGGCAAACGCCGTTGCCATGGGAAAGATGGAGAGGACTTGGTAATTAAGGTTCCTTATGGAACGGTAGTAAAGGATGCCGATTCAGGAAAAGTCATTACCGATATGTCTGGAGAGAATCTTCGTGAAGTGCTATTAAAAGGCGGTCGCGGAGGTAAGGGTAATCAGCATTTCGCAACTCCAACCATGCAGGTTCCCAAGTATGCACAGCCTGGTAAACGAGCAATGGAGTTAAATGTTTTATTAGAGCTTAAAGTGATTGCAGATGTAGGTTTGGTGGGATTCCCTAACGTAGGTAAATCCACGTTCTTATCCCGTGTAACGAATGCAAAGCCAAAGATAGCCAACTATCATTTTACGACTTTAAATCCAAATCTAGGTGTAGTTGATCTGGATGGAGATGGTTTTGTCATTGCAGACATACCAGGATTGATTGAAGGTGCTTCTGAAGGAATTGGTTTAGGTCATGAATTTTTAAGGCATATTGAACGAACTAAGGTTATTATTCATATGGTAGATGCCGCTTCCACAGAAGGAAGAGATCCTTTAAATGACATCAAAGTCATCAATCAGGAATTGGAGGCATATAATCCAGAACTGGCTAAACGACCACAGGTAATTGCCGCTAACAAGACAGATGTGTTCTTTGGATCAGAAGAGGAAACTGTTATAGAACTGCTAAAAGAGGAGTTTGAACCACAGGGAATCGAGGTATTTCCAATCTCAGCTGTCAGCGGTAAGGGGATTAAAGAACTACTTTACCATGTGAAGGGCTTACTGGATCAGGTTGATCAAGAGCCTGTAATCTTTGAGAGAGAGTTCTTCCCAGAGGAGATGCTAGCTTACTCTGATGATCCTTATACAATCGAGAAAAATGAAGACGGAGTCTATGTAGTAGAAGGTCCAAAGATTGAAAAAATGCTTGGTTATACCAATCTGGATTCCGAAAAAGGGTTTGAATTCTTCCAGAAGTTTTTAAAGGATTCCGGTATTCTTGATGAGCTTGAGGAGCAAGGCATTGAAGATGGGGATACTGTAAAGATGTACGGTCTACAATTTGATTATTATAAATAAAAAGTGATAGAAAGAGGATATTATGACAAGTAAACAAAGAGCATATTTAAAGGGTCTTGCCATGACTATGGATCCAATCTTTCAGATTGGAAAAGCAAGTCTGACACCTGAAGTAACAGAGGCTGTCAGTGAAGCCTTAGAGGCAAGAGAGTTGATAAAAATCAGTGTATTAAAGAATTGTATTGATGATCCAAAAGAGATTGCAAGTGTGCTAGGAGAACGTACCAATTCTCAGGTAGTACAGGTGATTGGTAAAAAAATTGTCCTTTATAAAGAAAGCAAAGACAAAAAGAAAATACAGCTTCCAAAATAGTACGAGGAGTGAACCTGGTGCAAGGAAATATAGTTAAGAATCACAAGAGAAAAATTGGTATTATGGGGGGGACCTTTAATCCAATCCATATTGGACATCTGATTATAGCAGAGATGGCCTTTGAACAGTTTCAACTGGATAAAGTTCTGTTTATGCCAACTTGTCAGCCACCTCATAAAATCGGGGAGTGCATTGAAGAAGATGTTAAAAGGGTTGCCATGGTTAAACTGGCCATCTATGATAATCCCCATTTTGAATTATCCTTGTTGGAGGTCAACCGTAAGGGTATTAGTTATACTGCCCAGACATTAGATCAATTAACTAGTGAATATCCAGATACTGAGTTTTATTTTATAGTAGGTGGAGATTCTGTGGCTGCCATTGAAAAGTGGAGAGAACCCGAGAAGGTTCTGAAACTGAGTCATCTAGTTGCCTGTGTAAGAGATCAGGTGGATGATGAGAAACTACAGGAACAGATTCAGTATCTGAATACGAAGTATCACACCCAGGTGTTTAAACTGAATGTACCAAAGATGGACATTTCCTCTACCATGATACGGGAGAGAATTAAGTCCCAACTAAGTGTTAAGTATCTACTTCCTGATAATGTCTTTTCGTATATTGAACAGTATGGGCTGTACAAGGATATCATTTAGTCACAAAAGGGAGGGTTATGAATGGATAATTACCTTCAGACTTTACAGGGAGAAATGAAAAAAGTATTAAAGCAAAGCCGCTATGAGCATACAGTAGGGGTGGCTTACACAGCAGCAAATCTAGCCATGCGATATGAGGCTTCTATGGAGGATGCCTTGGTGGCAGGACTTTTGCATGACAATGCCAAGTATGTCATTGATTCTGAACTAATACGGTTATGTGAAGAGAATCATCTCGTAATATCCGAACTAGAGAGGAAGAACCCTTATCTACTTCACAGCAAGGCAGGGGCGGTATTAGCTAGGCTTAAATACGATATTAGGAATGAAGATATTTTAAATGCGATTACCTATCATACCACTGGACGTCCTGGTATGACAGTATTAGAGAAAATTATATTTGTGGCAGATTATATAGAACCTAATCGTCGAATCATCCCTAATCTGGATGCTATTCGCAGGGAAGCTTATATAAATCTAGACAGAACAGTAGCCATGATTCTTTCCAACACCTTAGCGTATCTCATGAAAACCAAGAAAAAGGAAGATATCGATCAGGCTACTATCGATTCCTATGACTATTATAAATTAAAGGAGTAAATAAATGATTCATTCAAAAGAAATGGCAAAGATAGCCTTTGAAGCCTTAGATGAAAAAAAAGCAGAGGATATTGTCCTACTAGAAGTAAGTGACATTACAATTCTTGCGGATTACTTTATTATAGCAAACGGTACCAACAGCTCTCAGGTGCAGGCCTTAGTGGATAACGTTGAGGACAAACTTGGGAAATCCGGAGTACACCCAAAACGGGTGGAAGGGGTAGGCAATACAAATTGGATTCTTATGGACTACGGTGATATTATTGTCCATATCTTTTCTAAGGAAGATCGTTTGTTCTATGACTTAGAGCGAATCTGGAGAGATGGTAAAAAGGTATCTAAAGAAGACCTTTAAGCCGGTTTTATTGAGAGGATAAGGATATGAATCTTTCTGAGAATGCACTTTTCTACCAGATGACAGAGCAAGATATTCATCATATATTAGGGTGTATGGAGATAAAAGAAAAAAGAGTCAAGAAGAATGAATATATATTTAAGGAAGATGACAAGCCCAATTATATGTATCTATTAAAGGAAGGCAAGGTTGCTATTTGTAAAGATACGCTTATGGGAAACCGTATGATTGTTAATACATTTGAAGAACCTGGCGCTACCTTTGGAGAAGTCTATCTTTTCTTAAATAATAAAAACTATGATTCCTACGTGATTGCTATGGAGGACACTATAG
>JAEYRR010000009.1 GCA_023435505.1 Bacillota bacterium
TGCAGCCTACTAAGGGCTGTTTCCACCCTAAACTCTGCCTCCTCTGAGGTCTCTCCTCCCTGTACATAGGCAATCATATCTTCTTTCTCCTCTTCACTTAAAGCAGAGAACTTTTCCATTGCTGCTACATCCATAGCTAACCGAAATCCGAACCCTACCGGTAATGCAGCAAAATCATATATACTCATGATAAAACCTCCTATTTGATATAATTTTTATTCCTGAATAGTATTCTCACTATGAGCACTTATTATTACTGTTTCATCAGGTGAGACGACAATCTCACTGTATAAAATCAGCCTGTTGTAAGTAATTTTGTATAATTTATAATTAGTACTACCAATAAAAATATACATATATACCAAAAGGAGGTTTTATAATGTTGAAAGCTAATGTTGGCTCCAGTATACTGGCCGATGCAAAAGCCGCTGGTTTTGAAGCTGCAAATGTTGCAAAGACAAATCTTGAGGATGTAAAGGCAGCATTCGTGTATGCAAGCTGTACATACGATATGTCTGCTTTACTAGAAGGCGTGGCAGAAGCTCTTCCAGGCGTAGCTGTATTTGGTAATACCTCATTTACAGGTACCATCACACAGGAGGGATTCATCTCCTCAGACCATGGGTTTGTTTCCATACTGGCATTTTCAGATCCTGATATGACAGTTGGTGTAGTTGCTATGGAACGCGGTGTAGATCCATATGAGACTGGATGCAGCTTGGCAAAGGCCGCTATGGCATCTGCTGGTAAAAACTCTGCTCCTGCTTTCTTCCACATGGCTGCTTCTCCTGCAGAAGAGGAATTCTACCTAAAAGGCATCAGCTCCATTATCGGAAGAGTACCTTTCTTTGGTGGTAGTGCTGCTGATAACTCCATCGCAGGAGAATGGAAACTATATGATAACCATTCTGTATTTGGAGATGGTGCCTTAGTAGCTTTCTTCTATACAGATACTCCTATGACGAATCTATTTACCGGTGCATATCGAGAAACTGATGATTTTGGTGTAATAACTAAGGTAAATGGCAACCGTGTCCTAGCTGAGATTGACGGTGTTCCAGCTACCCAAAAATACATGGAATGGACCGGTGTCAGTAAAGAAGCCGTTACAGGAGGTAACCTCTTAGTAACTACCATTACCTCTCCTCTTGGTGTAAAGGATCGCTTAGGAGATTTAGTTGCCATCCGTCATCCTATGAATGGTAATGAAGATGGTTCTGCCAATATTGGCAATAACCTGGCTGAGAAGACCTGTATCATCCGCATGGAAGCAACCATTGATGAACTGATCTCTTCTACCGGGGAAACCTTACATGCCTTGATTGCCAAGATGCCAACCAAACCGGTTGCATTCCATCTGGTTCACTGTGGCGGACGTCGTGCCGGCATAGGTGATCGTATTGGAGAAGTAGTTGATTTAATCAAGGATGCTGCTGGAGATATTCCATTTATTGTGGAATTTACCTTTGGTGAATATGGCTTTGAGAGTGACAACAACAATACTTGTGGTGGTTTAATGCTCTCCTTCACAGGCTTTGGGGAATAAATCAACAAATTAAAAGTATGGAGGTTATGACCTATGAAAATGGTAATCAGTGGAAAGGCCGTGAATGCTTCTGATGGTAAAGTCATCGAAGTCACTAATCCAGCAACTGGGGCCGTGATTGATACTGTCCCATCTGCAACTGCAGAGGATGTTAGGGAAGCAGTTGCTCTGGCAAAGAAAGCACAAAAGCTATGGGCAAAGGTTCCGGTGTATGAAAGAGTAGAAATAATGATGAAGTTCTTAGAACTGGTTGAGCTAAACAAAGAAGACCTGGCAAGAACTCTGTCCGATGAAACTGGAAAGCCTATTGTAGAGGCACGAGCTGAGATTGGTAATATCACAATCTCCTTCAAGGCCTTTTCGGAGAAAGCAAAGCATCTTTATGATGAAGTAATCCCTGCAGGCTTAGAAGCCGGACAGGACAAGAATATTCTCTTTACAAGAAGAGAACCAATCGGTGTTGTTGCTTGTGTTATCCCATTTAACTTCCCGTGTGATCTATACGATCAGAAGGTAGCTCCTGCTTTATTGGCAGGCAATGCTGCTATTGTGAAGCCTTCTACAGACAACCCACTTACCTTATGTAAAATGACCCACCTGTTGGCTGAAGCAGGTGTGACTCCTGGAGCCATTCAGGTCTTAACAGGACGTGGTTCCGTTGTAGGAAACTTACTTTGTTCGAATCCGGATGTTCATCTTGTAACTCTTACTGGTTCCACAGAAGTCGGTATTGAAACTGCAAAGGTTTGTGCTGCTAACCTGACTCATACTGCTCTTGAGTTAGGCGGCAACGATGCTTTTATCGTACTGGAGGATGGAGACGTAGACCTGGCTACAGACGAGCTCATCTGGGGAAGAATGTATAATACCGGTCAGGTATGCTGCGCTTCCAAAAGATTCTTAATCCATAGAAGCAGAGTAGAGGAGTTTACTAAAAAGGCAATTGAGAAGATCTCTGCGATTAAACTTGGTATGCCTGCTGAGGAAGATACCAGACTCGGCTGTCTAATTAGCGAGAAAGCTGCGATTGGCGTAGAGGAGCAAGTAAACCTTACGGTAGAACAAGGGGGAACCATCCTTCTTGGCGGAACGCGCAATGGTGCTTTTTACACCCCTACTGTAATTGGTAATGTACCAAAAACTGCAGATGTTGCCAAGGATATGGAGATCTTCGGGCCTGTTGTTCCAATTATTACATTTGATACCATGGAGGAAGCAATTGAGATCGCCAACTCTTCCATCTTCGGTCTTTGTGGCTGTGTATTCAGCCAGGATATAAAGAAGGCAATGTATGTAGCCAACGCACTGGAGTGTGGTGGAGCAGTTATCAATGGTGCTAGCTTCTTTAGAAGCTTCGAGATGCCATTTGGTGGTTATAAATTCTCTGGTATCGGAACAGAAGGAGTTCTCTCTACCTTTAACGAGATGACTAGAACTAAATCTGTTGTATTGAAGAATATCTTAATGTAAGTCGTATAAAAAAGATTCATGCCCAGAGAAATGGCTCACAGAGGGAGTAGCCTTTCCTGGGCATGAATTATTTCGTATAGCGGCCGTAAATTGGCCTCTATTTTGTCTCTATGTAGTCAGCCACAGTATCCCATTCTCTTTGAGATGTCTGATGCTGCTTCTTTTATTTTCTCTACAATGATAGGTATTCTATCGTCAGAAATCATAGCTACTGTTCCACTGGCACTGATGGAGGCGATGGCATCCCCTTTATAATCAAAGACTGGGGCTCCGATACAACGATTGCCCATGAGAAATTCTTCATTATCCATGGCCCAGCCCTGACGCCTTACCATTCTAAGGTGTTGCTTAAGCTCCCAGGCACTCTGTATGGTATTATGAGTATATGAAGTGAAGACTAATCCCCCCAATACATCCTCTAATTCCTCCCCTGACAGACAGGAAAGAAGGCATTTGCCCATGGAGGAACAGTAGGCAGGTGAACGTTGCCCAACCTTAGAATACACCTTAGTAGTTGGATACATCTCCAATTTCTCGATATATACTACCTCACAGCCTTGTAAAATCCCTAGATGTACAGACAGCTCCAGTTCCTCTCTTAGGGTAGACAAAATAGGTTTCGCTTCTGTCTGAAGCTCTAAACCATTGATATGGGAGCTGAGGATTTCAAATAGTTTAACTCCAATGGAATAGGCATTATTCTTATCTTTCTCCACGTAATGTCTACTATTCAAAGACTGAAGTAAACGATATGCAGTAGACTTACTGATTTCACTTTCCTTTGTAATCTCAGCCAAAGTCATAGGCCTTCGAGACTGTGCCAGTAGTTCCAAAATGTCAAAACATCGGTCAAGTACCCGGATACTATCCTCCATCTACATTTCCTCCCATACTCATGCTTCTATTCCCTATCACTCTGTTCCTTACTGTCCTTTTCACACTTCTGCGCTATAAAATTCACGATCTGTTTTGCCGCATATTTATTCCCATACTTGTTCTGTGCCTGTATCATCCGATTTCTCTTATCCCTCCACATTGCCAGCTCCACGCCTTCCTCAACTTGTCTATTCACAGTAGAAGGGGAAACAGACATGCCATGAGCCATAAAAAAGTCCCGATTTTTGCTCTCACATCCAGGTATCGGTTTTGTATGGACCATAGGAATTTCTGCTACCAGCGCTTCCGTAGAGGTCAAACCTCCTGGCTTGGTAAATATCAAATCACAAGCCTTCATATAGAGCGCCATATGGTCTGTATGGGTAATCACGCGGATTCGTCGATTATTCTCATATCTCTTCTTTAATCTATTATATAGGGTGCGATTATTGCCACATATAAGGATAATCCCATCCCCCTTACTACATCTCTTGTTAAGTTCAGCCGCCAATCTGCCCACATCTCCAGCTCCCATACTTCCTCCAGCTACCAGATACAGCTTATGAAATCCTGTCAGACGAAGTCGGTACCTAGCCTCACTTTTACTGATGTCCCTGCTAAACTTTCCAGATACAGGTATCCCAAGGCCTATTAATCTATTCTTCGGGATGCCTCGCTGTACGTATTCCTGCAATAGCTCTTTATGAGGCAGAATATAATAATCACAATCTGTCTCCTCGGTAAACGGAATACATGTATAATCGGTAGCAACAAAGACCGTCAAAGGAAGTTTTACACCCTTACGTTTTAGGAAGGTAATCGTCTCAGCTGGAAACAGATGAGGCATCACAATGGCATCAAATTTATGTCTTTTAAGGTATCTTGCCAGATAATTGGCTACAAGTCCATTGGCGTAATATATCGGTGAACGTTTCACTAAACGACTGATTGCCATGGCAAGCTGATAGGCCTCTCCAAATACAAGAGGCATGGTTTTTACCGTATTGACATACAAGTCTCCCACTTCTTTGGAAACCTTTTCTCCTATAAGATTCAGGTGATCAAGCACTACTGCCTCATGGCCTTCTTTTAGTAATTGCTCTTTTATGGCATAGGCTGCTGCATTATGCCCGCCACCTGTACTGCAACTTAAAATGAGAACCTTCATGGACTACAGCTCCTTCCGTCTCCGATTGGTCTCTAATGTGCCGATTGATTACTCCTTTATCAGTTATAGGTTTTCCATTTTAGAAATATTTTACAATAAAAATCGTAATTTTTCAAATATCCAGCCAAAAATACTGCTGGCTATCTTTTTTTTACTAGAAAGCTCCTTCCTGACATGATTCGGGTCAGTGCTATAAGTATCCGCATCCTGTACCAATATAGCATCTTTCTCATAACCCGCCATAATTTGATGTAATTCTCTATTTAACTCTTTACTATCTACCACCACCATAAGCTCTGTATTAATATAGCTGCTTCTCATATCTAGGTTAAAGGAACCCACCATGGACAAATCATCGTCTATGACAAGACTCTTTCCATGGTACGAAACCCCTCCGTCATACTCTATTATCTGTACTCCGGTATTAACGATCTCTTCCTTATGAGCCATATAATCTACTGCTGCAAAGAGATTCCCATTATTAGCAGCTGAATTAAACATAATCTTTGCTTTTTTGCCCAGACTTTTTAGACCTTCATACATCGCCTCATCACAAATTACATAAGGAGTATGTATGGTCACATTGGTCTTTGCATGCTTTGCTAGATTCATTAGCTGTTCATACAGAACCGGCTCTTTGACTCCAGTATGGGTTGGATTTTTTAAGAGGTGAACTGTATCTGTCGGTACAGTATTCTTCTGATAGTCATACTCTGTCTGAAATAGCTCCTGTCTACTCTTTGTAAGCTCTTCATAACGTTTTTCTAACTCTTGTCTTGCCCGCCTAACACTAGGATGCCAAGCGAAAGAGGTACTGTCATAGAAGGTCTCACAACATTCCAAAGAGGTAATTCCCTCATAATACTTAAGAAGTTCATATAGAGAGCTGTTATTAGACCCAGTATTATATATTAGAACATCCCTGTCATAATTCTTATGTCCCTTATAATCTCCCAGGAAATAATTAAAGGTATTTCTGCCTCCCAACAAATAAGCAGTATCATCAACCAAAAGATACTTATCATGCATCCTTCCCATAATCGTCCATGGTTTCAGCAGATTAACTTTATTGTATAGTATGATTTTCCCATTAACGTGAGAGGAAAGGGCCATAAAATAGGGACTAGACTCCATGTTCACCCAGGAATTAAACCCGTCTACAAATAGCTCTACTGAGACTCCCCTGTCTGCCGCCGCCAAGAGAGCTGCCAGGATATCTTTTCCTGTCTCATCCGTTCGGATATCAAAGGTAGAAAGAAGGATTCGCTTCTTTGCATGAGCAATCATCTGAAGCCTAAGATCATAGGCTTCCTTGTTGTCCTCTACAATAGCAGCTCGGTCACTTCCAGGAGTATCACTATAGTAAGCAGTTACATCAAAGTTCTCCTTTGTCTTCGTTGAAACCTCAGGAGTGGCGGTAAAAGGGTATATGGCTCCAACCGCTACATAGAGGGCAAACCCAAGGAAGGTGAGCAAAAAGCTTCTTCTTAAGATTTTATGCCTTTTTCTTCTTCTGTCTGCAAGTACCTTCCAGTCTATATCCTCCGCCTTAAGTCCGGCCCGGAAGCATAAAGCTGCTTGCAGATACAATTCAATATAGGAAAATAAGGTAATCACCATTACAACCATTTCCATCACAAGAAGAAGATTAACTGTCAGTAAAGACAGGTTTGGGATACCCAGTAATAGAAAGCCTACCAAATACATGGTGGCGGTACATACCTTACCATATATAGTAGCTCCCGAGGTTTTCCATCCATATCGCATCAGTAATAATCCTGCTACTAACATGAACCCTTCTTTCATCACGAATAGAAGAAGTACCTTTTCCATCAGTGGATATCGCCATACAAAGCTTAAGGCGATTAACCCTAAGGTCACTTTATCCGCCAGAGGATCTAGCATCTTTCCAAGGTCCGTTATCATATGAAACCGCCTAGCTATCTTCCCATCTAAGAAATCTGTAATCATGGAGATTCCAATAACCAGAGCTGCTACATAATACTCTTCCTCACTTGTAGCATTTAGAATCAGGACAAAATATACAACAGCAAGAAAAAGCCGCAGATATCCCATAAGATTTGGAATACTGAGCCACTCTCTCTTCTTCATATTCTATCCCCTTTCTCCCTTATCTACTCTCCCTATACCAATGGGGCAAATAGCCGTAACAAGCACTGGGTAAGCGGAATTTTTGCATACTTAGGCTGTCCGTATTGCCTAGTTACCTCTTCACAGACTGGGAAAAGCTGTTCAAAATCTTCTTTGATTGCTTGAATGGCAGAACCACCATAGATATAGGTGGCATTCTCAAAGTTCAAGTACATACTACGATAATCCAGATTTATGGTTCCTACAATGGCACTTTCGTTATCACATAAAAACTGTTTGGAATGCATAAACCCTGGTGTATACTCATAGATTCTGACTCCCTCTTTTACCAGTCCAGCATAATAAGACCGGGTCATCTTAAAGACTAGCTTCTTATCTGGAATACCCGGGGTCACAATTCGGACATCAACCCCTCGTTTGGCTGCCAATCCCAGTTCTGCACTCATTACCTCATCCAGGATGAGATAAGGTGTCGTAATATATAGATACTTTGTTGCGCTTTTAATCATATTCAGGTAAATATTTTCTGCCAAATGCTCCTTTTTTAGGGGACTGTTGGAATAAGGCTGTACGTAGGCTGGGTCCTGGGCCACATACTCTACTGTAGGAAAATATGCGGCAATATCCTGCTTCACATTTTTCATGGAATTCCAATTCTCCAGAAAAATCGCGGTAAGGCTTCGAACTGCATCTCCCACCAGCTTTATACCAGTGTCCTTCCAGTAACCATAAGGATGTATAATATTAAAATACTCATCCGCCAAGTTATAGCCTCCGGTAAATCCAACCTTACCATCAATCACCGTAATCTTACGATGATCTCTATTATTCATAAATACATTCAGTACTGGGATAATAGGGTTAAATACTCGACACTGTATACCCTGGGATAGCATCCTCTTCACAAATGGTTTACTGATAAATCCAACACTTCCTAAATCATCATAGATCAGTCGAACCTCTACACCTTCCTTTACCTTCTCTACCAGAATCTCTTCTATGGCATGAAAGGAAACGGAGTCCTCTATGGCATGATACTCCATAAAGATAAAGTGCTTTGCCTTTCTTGACTCCTCTTTCTGTGCTTCTATAGCTTCTGATGCTTCCGAATAAAAGGTGACATCCGTATTGTAATAAACGGGATACCCTCCATATCTCCAGGTATACCCAGTTTGATTTCCAATGGTTGGACTTAATTCTTTTAGGTCAAAAAGTACCTGTTTATCCTGGTGTAATGTATCCTTAACGGTATTCCAGGCTCTGTAGAACCTTTTTTTGATGGTTCCATGTATTCCAGGTTTTCCAAATAGAAGATAGATACACACTCCTACCAGAGGAATTACCAGTAGAAGAATCATCCACGGTGTTTTAATGGTAGAATACTCAGATTTTGTATAGATACGAAGTACCAGAAGCACTGCGATTATTTGAATAATCCAGGAAATATAGATATAGTAAGCATTTAATTTCCATACTTGAGTCACAATCCAGATGATCTGAATCAACACACTAAGAGCTGCTATAACTATTCTTCCAATGCTATTGTTTGTCTCGTTCTTCATGCCGTTATCCTTGCTCTTGTTACTTAATCTCTACTCCATTTTTATCATAAAAGCTGCAACTAACTTTTTTTCCAGTATCCTTTTTTTCAAATATATCAATTACATATATATATGGAGTATTCTTTACTTTAACCTTTTCCTCGATTTCTCCTGTTATCTTTATCATATCCAAGTTCTCATTAGAAGATACCAAAATTAGGTGGTCATCATAGTATGCCCCTCCAATCCCTTCTGCCATAGGAATCAGCTTAGAAGGTACCTGTGCAAACTCCAGCACAAAGTCTCCTGTGGCCTTTTTTCGAAAAGCTGCATAGCTATATCCACTTTCTTGTTCTGTCTCTCCTTGATAATAGAAACATACATAGTTATAACGGCCGACAACCTTGGTGGTAAATAGCTCTACTTTATCCACCTCTAAAAACTTTGCAATTGCCTGTGACATATCGTTACTATCCTCTATGGTAGTGCTTTTATTATTACAACTCACTTGAAATATGCTAAGCATCATAATTATTACTAGTATTTTTGCTATTGCTTTTTTTCTTCTCATAGTTCCTCCGTTAACTCTCTTACATTCAGTAATATTATATCATATCTGTCAATTTTTTTAATCGACGTTGCTATTTTATCACAGAAAAACTGATCATGTTCCACCAGAAGCATCGTTGGCTCGTAGGTAAGAAGCAATTGCTCGATCTGCATTCTAGAAAATACATCAATGTAGTTCAAAGGTTCATCCCAAATATACAGGTGGGCTGGCTGTAGTAGACTGCCTGCCAAAAGCACCTTTTTTTTCTGCCCTTCTGAGTAATCCTCCATATTCTTTTCAAACTGCACCCGCTCAAAATCCAGCTGTCTAAGAATTGTCTTGAACATACTGTTACTTAAGCCTAGGTCCTCAATATATTTATCCAGACTCCCCTTTAAGAAAGAGCTGTCCTGATTGATATAGGAGATGATCAAACCGCTTGCCACCTCTTTTATACCATCTTCCTTTCTCAGAATGTCCTTTTGCTCTGACTCAATCTGATCCTTGTAAGACCTATTTAGTACCTGTACTCCCGGAGCAGAAAGAATCGCCTTAATGATACTAGATTTCCCACACCCATTAGCACCTTGTAGAAGCACTCTCTCTCCTCTCTTAATCTCCATAGTAAGATGATCGATGACCTGGTGGTCTCCATAGGAAAGGTTATAATCCTTTACTCTCACATAGGTCTCCTTATGATGATCGATAGGCTGAAGCTTTAGCTCTTTGCTCTCCTCTAGATTTTTTAGCAGGGTAGATTTATCTTCTATATTCTTCTGTTGCCTTCTCTGCAGATTCTTACGTCTTTGCTGCATTCTTCTGGACTTTTCGCCTATATAAGCTCTGGTATCTAGGCAACGATCCTCCTTTAGCGGATTGAAGCCTATCTTAGATCTCTCCGCCTTATCTGCCCAGGCGGCACTGATTCTGGCAGACTCCTGCAATTTTTTTATCTCCTGTTTCAGTTTATCATTTTCTCTCTTTTCAAAATTATCTCGGCGCTCCTTATTCTCCCACCAGGTAGAGAAGTTCCCCTTCCCCACCGTAATATCTGCACGATTCAGTACCAGTACATGGTCAATGCACTGATCAAGAAGCCACCTATCATGAGAGATTAGGATAAAGCCCTTTTTGGTGTTCAGATAATCTCTTACCAGCTCCCTAGTTGACATATCCAGATGATTGGTAGGCTCATCAATGAGGAGAAAATAGTTTTCTCGTGAAAATAGCAAAGCTAACATCACTTTTGTCCGCTCTCCGTGGCTTAGGGTACTATAGGGACGGTATAAAACCTCTCCACTCAGTTTTAGCTGATCCATCTCCATACAAACTCTCCAAAGCTCATAGTCTGGATGAATCATCTCCAGAATCTCAATGGTATTCCTCTCTAACATACTCTTTGGTACTGCATAGGGAAAATAGTCAAAACAGACAGAGGAACTGATGCTCCCCTGATATTCATATTCTCCTAACAGTAATCGTAAAAAAGTGGTCTTTCCCTTCCCATTACGACCGATAAAACCTAATTTCCAATCGGTATCCAGACTAAAGGATACATTCTCAAAAATATTATCATAGCTACCTTCGTAGCAAAAAGTCAAATTCGATACACTAATCTGTGCCATATGATCACTCCTCTATTTAAACGTGCTTTATTCTACAGAAATCTTTACGTTTTCCTGCAATAAAAAAACCGCTTGTTGCCAAACGATTCGAGTTATGTCATATATGGAGTTTACCGCCTACAAAAAAGCCTACTTATGACCTGTAGGACACAGTTATAAAACACCACATAAAGGATAAGAAAACACGGACATAATCTATCTTCTGACAACGCAACAAAATTCCAATACCACTGGTATTGAATCACCTTCTGTTATCTCATTCAAAAGTAGACTATTTTCTCATCTTTCTTCTCCTTTAGGTTCTGAATTTTTCTGCTATTAGTATAGCAGACTCTTCCTTTTACTGCAAGTATAATCAGACAGGATCCACTTTATGGGAACCTGCCTGATTCATTTCTTATTTTTCTTTTACTGGGATCCAGACCTCGCAGACATAATCCACTGCACTAGTATCTCCCATGTTATACATCTCCACATTGATTCCATCAGCAATCTCATACTTGTCATTGCCAGGTAACCATTCACTGAAGATCCTTGTATTGACTGCTTGTAACGCACCTGGTGTAGGGCCTACACAACGGAACTTTGCCCAGTTATGAGCAGGGATTTCCACTACTTTATATCCTTCTTTTACTGGTGCACCCTTGTAATCCCCAGCAATATAGTAATCAAATCTATTGTCTGCGAGTTCTATACAGATTCCATATTTGCCACAGTTATCAGAACCGCTTTTCTTTGATTCACTCTCACAGTCCTTACACCATTCCTCCCAGAACAATGGAATCTTCTTATACCCAATATCTGTGTTGAACTCCTTGCTCTTTCCTACCACCTTAAATGCTTCCATTTTTTCAAATCTAACATCCATCTTATTCCCACCTTCTACTGATAATTTTATTACAAGAGGTTGAAATGACTGAATACACGATTGCTTCTTCTTTACCTGGGCAGGGCTAATTCCATGAAACCGTTTAAAGGCCTTAGAGAAACTTTCCGGTGTCTCATAACCATATTTGTATGCCACATCGATGACCTTTTGGTCCCTGGTAAGCAGTTCCATTGCCGCCAGATAGAGCCTCCGATCTCGGATATAGTCTCCAATGGTATATCCGGTTACCACTGCAAACCCCTTTTGGAAATAGTACTCAGACATGTTAACCTGTCTGGCTACATCCTCTGCATGAATATCTTCCAAAAGATGTTCTTCCATATACGAAATCGAAGTTTTTAACGCTTCCGTCCACTCCATTACCACACCTCCATGTTTGTATTATAGTTGTAGGAGAATATATATTCCTGTCATTTTCTGCTCAAATCTGTCCTTATCAGTGAATACATGGTCATATCCAGTACTGTTTTGTTCTTAATGGCGTTGCTCCGTAAGGTTCCTTCATAGCAAAAGCCTGCCTTTTCCAAAACCCGGCGTGAACCCTTATTGTACTCAAACGGTTCCGCAAAAATGCGGATTATATCCGTATTCATAAAGATATAATCACAGATTTGCTTCACTGCACTAGTTCCATATCCCTTTCCCCAGTACTCCTCTGCTATGTAATAACCAAGTTCTCCGGTCCGGCTATGAATGTTTCCCTGACGAAATACTCCGATACTGCCTATGGCTTTATCCTCTACCGAAACCGCAAAGGCAAAGGTTGCATTTTGATCTGCTGCCAACATGGCCTCAATATATTCCTTGGCATGCTTTTCCTCATAGGGATAAGGCAATCCATCCCGCAGATTGTCTAAAACATGCGGATTACTCAGGGCGTTTGCCAGATCTTTTGCATCCTCTAGTCTCCACTTTCGAATTTTACATTCCATTATAGATCCCTCCCTTTATATAACATTGGCGTAAACCTTATGTCGTCTACAACCTGCTCCGTATCGGTAGCCACAAATCCCAGATGTTCATAT
>JAEYRR010000026.1 GCA_023435505.1 Bacillota bacterium
GTCAATAACCGTGTAATTGGGTTTGGTGGACGTGTTATGGGTAAGGGAGAACCTAAATACCTCAATTCTCCCGAAACAAAGGTCTTTGACAAAAGTCGCAACCTGTATGGGATGTATCAGGCAAGAATCTCAAGAAGACCTAATATGATTATCTGTGAAGGCTATATGGACGTTATCGCCCTTCATCAGGCAGGCTTTAATAATGCAGTGGCCAGCCTTGGAACAGCTTTCACCGGTCTTCAAGCGAATCTGTTAAAACGATATACCAATGAGGTTTTGGTCACTTATGACAGTGATGAGGCAGGTACCAAAGCAGCTTTAAGGGCAATTCCTATTTTAAAGGAGGCTGGACTCTCTACTAGGGTGGTCAACATGAAGCCTTATAAGGACCCGGATGAATTTATTAAGGCCTTAGGTGCAGAGGAATTCCAAAAGCGGCTTGATGATGCTGAAAACAGTTTTTATTTTGAAATAGAAGTGTTACAGCGAAGCTATGATTTAAATGATCCAGAGGCCAAGACAAAGTTCTTTAATGAAGTGGCCAAGAGAATGCTAGTATTTTCTGAGGAGATAGAACGTAATAATTACATCGAAGCAATCGCTAGAAAGTACAATATTGCATTTGAAGATTTGAAAAAGCTTGTAAACCGTTATGGGGCACAGCTGGGAGGAAATCCTTATGTGGAGAGGAACCATGAGGAGGAAGTAAAGAGAAAGAAAAAGAAAGAAGATGGAATCAAGGAATCTCAGAAGATTCTTGTTACTTGGTTGATAGAGGATATTTCCTTATTTCCATTAATAGAAGAGATTATTAGTCCTGAGGACTTTTTAGATCCTCTTTATCACAAAGTAGCCACTATGCTTTTTGAGCAATATACTGCAACGGGACAGGTTATGCCGGCTAAGATTATCAATCATTTTGAGAGCGTAGAAGAACAGAACGAGGTGGCTTCCCTGTTTAATACAAGTATTAGAGAGGACCTTAGTATCCAGGAAAGAGAAAAAGCGTTAAATGAAACTATTATAAAAATCAAAAAGAACAGTCTTGATAACGCGAGCCGTACTGTAACCGATATTCATAAGCTACAGGAGATCATCAAAGAACAGGCCAATTTACAGAAATTGCATATTTCTTTGAATCGTGGTTAGACTATTAAGAGATTGGAAAAAGTGTGGTAATAAATGGAAGAAAATGTTGTGAAATTTTCTGAAAAATTGAATGAGCTTTTGGCTATTGCAAAAAAGAAGAAGAATGTCCTTGAATTTCAGGAAATCAACGATTTTTTTGCAGATATGGACCTGGACCCAAATCAAATTGAGAAGATATACGAGTATCTTGAGTCGAACAATGTAGACGTACTTAGAATTACAGAGGAAGCGGAAATTCCGGTCATTGAGGATGAGGAATTAGAAAATATCGATCTAACTGTACCTGAGGGAATTAGTATTGAAGACCCTGTTCGTATGTACTTAAAGGAGATCGGTAAGGTTCCTTTGCTTTCGGCTGATGAAGAAATTACTCTGGCGAAGCGGATGGAAGAAGGGGATGAAGCTGCCAAGAAACGTCTTGCAGAAGCCAATCTCCGTCTGGTAGTCAGCATTGCTAAACGCTATGTCGGACGTGGTATGTTGTTTTTAGATTTAATTCAGGAAGGAAATCTTGGTTTAATAAAGGCAGTCGAGAAATTCGACTATACAAAGGGTTATAAATTCAGTACCTATGCAACTTGGTGGATTCGTCAGGCGATTACCAGAGCGATTGCTGATCAGGCCAGAACAATTCGTATTCCGGTGCATATGGTAGAGACCATTAATAAATTGATTCGTGTACAACGGCAGCTGTTACAGGATCTGGGCAGAGAGCCGTCTCCAGAGGAAATCGCCAAGGAAATGAATTTGCCGGTAGAAAGAGTAAGGGAAATCCAGAAGATCTCACAGGAGCCGGTTTCCTTAGAGACTCCTATTGGAGAAGAAGAGGATAGCCACTTAGGTGACTTTATTCAAGATGATAATGTACCGGTACCAGCTGATGCAGCTGCGTTCACTCTGCTTAAGGAGCAACTGGTAGAGGTTCTTGGTACCCTTACAGAAAGAGAGCAGAAAGTACTGCGCCTTCGTTTCGGCTTGGATGATGGAAGAGCTCGCACTCTTGAAGAAGTGGGCAAGGAATTCAATGTCACAAGAGAACGAATTAGACAGATTGAAGCAAAAGCTTTACGAAAACTTAGACATCCGAGTCGTAGTAGAAAATTGAAAGATTATTTGGAATAAAAGGAGGTGTTGTAGATTTGACGATGGGTATCATATGATCGAATAGTCTGCAACAACTCTTCTTGTTTTTGGAGGATATATGCAATTATCAAAACGTTTACAGACACTGGCAGATATGGTAACGAAGGGGAGGACAGTAGCTGATGTGGGCTGTGATCACGCCTATGTATCCATATATTTGATGGAACAGCAGATAGCTTCTAAAGTGATTGCCATGGATATCAATAAAGGACCTTTACTAAGGGCCAGGGAGAACATAGAAGGTAATCATCTACTAGGTAGCATCGAAACCAGATTGTCCAATGGATTAATGGAATTAAGCCCAGGTGAAGTGGATGCCATACTTATAGCGGGAATGGGTGGAGCATTGACAGTAGACA
>JAEYRR010000057.1 GCA_023435505.1 Bacillota bacterium
GTGTAGGTAAGATTTATGATGCTTTACTTGAAGTAGATGGACAGATGTTTATCTGTGCAGACCATGGAAACTGTGAACAGTTAGAGGATTATGAAACAGGTGTACCGTTCACTGCTCATACTACGAACCCAGTACCATTTATCCTAGTAAATTATAAGAATGAATACACCTTACGTGATGGTGGCTGTCTTGCTGACATTGCACCAACACTACTTGAAATGATGGAAATCCCTCAGCCTGCTGAGATGACTGGAAAATCTTTATTAGTAAAGAAGAACTAAATAGTAATAAATGGTATTTCAACAAAGATTTTGAATAATTTCTGTTGAAATACCTGTCTTATTATGATAGAATCATTATGTTAAGCATTAGGAGGTGTAAGGGATGGCTGTTCTTAAGGTTATTACTATAATTGCATATGTTGCAATTTGTATTGCATTAGTAGTTGTTGTACTTATGCAGGAAGGTAAGTCTGCTGGTTTAGGTACCATTAGCGGTGCTGCAGATACCTACTGGGGCAAGAATAAAGGTCGTACATTAGACGGTGCTATGAATAAGATAACTGTCGTATTGGCTGTTTTATTTGTTATTATTTCTGTATTACTTAATATGGGATTTTGGAGTTAATCCATAAGAATGTTAGTAAAAGACACTTCGTTTAGGAAGTGTCTTTTTTAGTATCCTTTAATAAGTAATAAGTGTAGTTACTTATATTTCCTTGTAACTTATGCTATAATATTTCTATAGAACTGTCTTCCGTTTATAAAGGAGATTACGACAAGAAAGGCTGGCGTTGTCAGATGGATAAACTATTATTAGAGCAGAAGAAGGATGTTGTATTTTCCTATCTAAGCAGTAAAGAATATCGACCATTAAAATTTAAGGAATTAGTGGTAACCTTACAGGTTCCAAGGAATGAAAAAGATGATTTAAGAGAAGTATTAGAAAGTCTTATAAGTGAAGGTAAAATTACTATAGATGTAAAAGGAAAATTTAAAGTATGTGCGGATAATGTTAAAGTTGGTACTTTTATTGGAAACAGCAAGGGCTTTGGCTTTGTTGAAATTGAAGGAGAGGATCAGGATATCTTTATTCCAGAAAGCTCCCAAAAGGGTGCTCTTCATAATGATATAGTTCAGGTTAAGATACTGGAAGGGCAGACAGGAAAGCGAAGAGAAGGTGTCATCATATCCATTGTTGAGCGTAAGACGGATGAGGTGGTAGGTACCTTTGCAAAAAGCAAAAACTACGGGTTTGTCATTACCGATAACCAGAAGTTTAATAAAGATATATACATTCCAAAGGAATTCTGTAAAGGTGCTGTAACCGGGCACAAGGTGGTTGTTAAAATCACTGATTATGGAAGCAAGGATAGAAAGCCTGAGGGTAGGATTGTTGAAATCTTAGGTCATATCAATGATCCAGGGGTGGATATCATGTCGATTGTGAAGGCATATAATCTGCCAACGGAGTTTCCGGGACCGGTCATGAAGTATATAGACGACATTCCTGATGAGATAGATTCTGCTGATATTGGCGGTAGGGTTGATGTGAGGGACTGGCAAATGGTAACCATTGATGGCGAGGATGCCAAGGACTTGGATGATGCCATTACTATAACGAAAGAAAATGGAATATACAAACTAGGTGTTCATATTGCTGATGTGTCCCATTATGTGAAAGAAGGTTCAGTATTAGATCAAGAAGCATTAAAGCGAGGTACCAGCGTATATCTGGTAGACCGCGTTATCCCGATGCTTCCTCATAAACTTTCTAATGGAATCTGTTCGTTAAATGCAGGAGTTGACCGTCTGGCTTTAAGCTGCTTTATGGATATTGACGCGAAAGGTAATGTGGTTAGTCATAAGATCGCTGAGACAGTGGTTCGGGTTACAAGACGTATGTCCTATACTAGTGTCCAAAAGATTTTAGATGGAGATGAAGCGGAAAGGAAGGAATACGAACCTTTAATCCCAATGTTTGAAATGATGCAGGAGTTAGCTACCTGTCTTCGGGAGAAGAGAAGAAAAAGAGGTGGTATTGACTTCGATTTTCCTGAAAGTAAGATTACGTTGGATGCTAAGGGAAAACCAATAGACATTAAACCTTATGAGCGTAACGCAGCCACTAGAATCATAGAAGATTTTATGTTAATTGCCAATGAGACTGTTGCAGAGGATTATTTCTGGCAGGAGATACCGTTTGTTTATCGTACCCATGAAGCTCCTGATGAAGAAAAGATACAGAAACTAGGGATTTTCATCAATAATTTTGGCTATACCATTAAGGTTGGTCAGGATGAGATTCATCCTAAGGAGATTCAGAAGCTATTAGATAAGGTGGAAGGCTCTCCGGAAGAGGCACTAATCAGTAGACTTACGTTACGTAGTATGAAACAGGCCAAATACACAGTAACCAATGATGGACATTTTGGCTTGTCTACCAAATATTATTGCCATTTTACTTCTCCTATCAGAAGGTATCCTGACCTTCAGATCCATCGTATCATAAAAGAAAATCTACGTCGTGGTATCAGTGAAAAGCGCTCCAATCACTATCAGAAGATATTAACTGATGTTGCAGTACAGTCCAGCGCGATGGAACGACGTGCAGATGAGGCAGAGCGTGAAGTGGATAAGTTAAAGAAGGCACAGTATATGAAACAGTTTATTGGTGAGTGCTTTGAAGGCGTCATATCCAGTATTACTACTTGGGGCATGTATGTAGAGTTACCTAATACTTGTGAAGGTATGATTAAGGTGACTAATTTGAAGGATGATTATTATTACTATGATGAAGAAACTTATACAATGGTGGGAGAACACACCAAGAAGGTATATAAGCTAGGTCAGAAGGTTAAAATTATAGTGGATGGTGTAGATTCTCTTGCCCGTACGGTAGATTTCTTACTGGCGGATGAGCAAACAGAAGATAGTAACGAAGAAGTAACGGAGTAAAACGAACTGATAACACACAAAGGAGCAGTGGAAGTGACAGATCTAAAGCCGCTCCACTGTTTTACGTTAAACCTATGGTAAAACATTAGTTGAAATTAATTTACTTTTAGCTATAATATAAATAGTATGTAAGATTGGAGAAATAAGATGGCAAAGGAATCTAAAAAGTTAATTGCCAATAACAAAAAAGCCTTTTTTGACTATTTCATTGAGGATAAGTACGAAGCAGGAATTTCTCTGCATGGAACTGAGGTTAAATCACTACGTCTTGGTAAGTGCAGTATAAAGGAATCCTTTATTCGTATAGAAAAGGGTGAGGTATATATCTATAATATGCATATATCCCCTTATGAAAAAGGCAATATTTTTAATAAAGACCCATTAAGAATTAAAAAGTTATTGTTGCATAAATATGAAATCAATAAATTGGCTGGAGAGATTCAGCAAAAGGGCTTTACTCTGGTTCCTCTAAATGTGTACTTAAGTGGAAGTCTTGTAAAGTTAGAAATTGGATTGGCAAGAGGTAAGAAATTATACGACAAACGCCAGGACATAGCTAAGAAAGATCAACGAAGAGAAGCAGAGAAGAACTTCAAAGTTAAAAATCTTATATAAAGTTATTTCCATTGACAAAACATTTGTTTTATACTATTATCTATATCAGACGTTTATATAAACCTAACATTACTATGCATTGCGGGGTAGTAATGGTTTCGACAGGGGTTTTGAAGTTGGAGAAGCTATCCGTAGGTGATGCGTTAACTCACAAAAATAAATATAAACGCTGAAGATAATTTAGCTTACGCTGCCTAGTGGCAGCTGTC
>JAEYRR010000090.1 GCA_023435505.1 Bacillota bacterium
TCGCTACTCTCTGTCTACTGACAATACTAGCCTTTTCTTTGACAAGCTGTGGCGAAAATACAGCAAACCACAAAAAGTCAAACGACTCCACGGAGGCAACTATGAAAGCAACTCCATCTCCTACAACTCCATCTACGGCCACTCCATCTCCAGAAACTCCAACTCCTACCGTAGAGCCAACACCTGTTTCTACCATCAAAAACACGGAACCTTTTACCCTCACTTTTATTGGTCACGCAGCGGTAAAAATAAAATCCAAAGCAGGAAAAGTAGTCTATATTGACGCTGCCTACTCTGTTGGAGATTATAGTGAACCTGCGGACATTATCCTTCAGACTCATGGCCATGATGACCACAAGCCTCTAGATACCGTACAAAAAAAGGACAAGTGCGTCATGATTACACAGACCGAGTCCTTAAAAGATAGCAAATATCAAAAATTTGATTTTGATGATATTAAGATAGAAGCTGTACCAGCTGGCGGAAATGGAAATCATCAAGTTGGCAGCGGCGTTGGCTATATTATAACAGTAGATGGCGTCACCGTTTATCATGCAGGGGATACTTCTATGATAGATGAAATGAAGCAGTTGACAGACCGTAAGATAGATTACGCAATGTATCCAATTGACGGCATTTACATTATGAATGCTAAGGAAGCCACAAAGGTTGCTAATCTGGTTGGAGCTAAACATAACATTCCCATTCATGATTTTAATAACTTCAACCAACATAAGGAAGATAAATTCACTCCAGAGGGTAGGCTGATTTTAGCCAAGGGAGAGACCATCTACTTAGCTGATAAATAGAAGTGAAGTTCTTTTCTATAGGTAGATGGTGTCATACTCGTGTGTTTTTTAAATACTTTCGTAAAGTAATTGGTATCCAGAAAGCCAGTCCTCTCACCAATCTCACTAATGGGAAGTTCAGTTTCTGTCAACATGATTTTTGCAAGATCTATTCGAATCTGTTGGAGAAATTCCAGACAGGTCATAGAAGTTTGCTTGTTGAACATACCATTTAATTGATTACGATTCATATGAAAATGTCTTGTAATGTCTGTCAGGGTAATATCATCTGAGATATGTTCATGAAGATACTGAATGATTTTTCCAATGGCAGGATCAATGAAGGCATGTTCCGCCTCCATCTTGTATTTCTCGATACAAGAATAGTTTATATGATATAAAAGCTCCATAAAGTAGGATCTACTTCGGCATGGCCAGAACCCATCCCTCTGTGTGTTAAGTTCCTGTTCCATATGATCCAACAGATTCAATATAGTAATCAAGCTTGAGGTAGACAGATTATAGATCTTAGGTAGAAGATCTTTACTTTGGAAGAATGGTTTAATCAGATAGAAATCTTGAAGAAGGGTGCTCCCCTCCTTCTGTTCAATATCCTCTGTGTAGAGTCTGTCATAGGTAAAGTAATCATGAATAACCGTAGGTTTAAAATATACCGTAAGGGTATGCAGTTTTTCCTTATAAGTCACCTTAAGTTCATCCTCATTAGACAGTAGAACTATGGACGGTGCAAGAACATAACGGATCTTCTCCTGTTCCTTCAGGTGAAGTACCCCTGACTTAACCACTAATAATTTAAAGGTTGTATTATCATTTATGTACGAAGATAAGTCTTGTTTTGCATCCACATAGATGTCAACGATTCGTTCCCAGTTAATATCCTGACTTCTCGTATATAGTTTCATAGAACCCTCCCAATTTACTTCTATTACCAATATTATACCGTAATATGATAAAATGGGCGATACTTTTATCATTGCAAAAATTGATATAGATTCCATATTCCAAATTCTAAACTCATGGTGTCATTCTCTCTCGCCGTTGCATCGTAATACATCATCAGAATATTGGGATCATCGTATCCATACTCCTTTGCCAGTGAGCCATCTTTATCCATATTCTTCTCATAGTTTACATAGCGCTTAGCAATATCTTTCTTATCACGTGCCACGCAGTAGCTATCGCTATTATGCAAGCCAAAGTAGGAGGTCAGTTTCTCCGACCACCAACTTTTAAACATAGGAATATCATTTTTTATAGAATAAGTATCATGTACATGATATTCACTAAATATCTCACATGGCTTAATATCGTGATACACTATTTTATACTGGCATATTACATGAAACCCTGCATCTACTGTAATGTCAACTGTTTTGTTGTCCACTTTATAGGTCAACTTCCAGAAATGAATTCCATTTAGTATATTCTCTTCATTTTCAGAATACAAATCAAAAAGCTTACGACTCTGTAACTGGGCCGCCGTTAGCATGACCGGATATACAAGTATGCCTAAGTTATTAAGTGTATTAAGCTCTTGATTGATGACTTGTGTAAGCTCTTCATCTGATGAACTCTTCCTGCTTTCTGCAATCCCAACAAACTGAAGTGAATCTCTCCAAGCACTTTCATTTATCATTGCCTTTACTTCTTCAGCAAACGTGGAATACTTTTTCGTATAGGTCTTAACCTCCATCTTAAAATCTGAGAGATGTCTCTCAGTCTGGTGATCCGCATAATCCATGACGGCAATCGGAGAAAACAAGGCTGACAGCACTAATAGCGCCACAAGGAGAGTCCCAAAAACGGCATATTTAATATTCTTATTTTTGGCATCTATATTTTTCATAACTTCACCTCCCCAAAAGAAAGAGTAATGGTTGTACCAATTCCTACTGAACTTTCAATCTCCCAGGTACCATGGTGAAGCATTAGGATTCTCTCACACAGTGCCATGCCAATACCTGCACCCCCCTCTTTTCTAGCACGAGATTTATCTACCATGTAGAAGGCTTCATGCACCTTGGCAATCTCTGTTTCAGGAATTCCATGGCCATGGTCGATCACTTGAAACTGATATCCCTCGTCTGTTTTTGCTCCATGCAGATGAATAATAGAATTTCTACTACTAGCCTTTCTTGCATTGTCCACAAGGTTGATCATTAGAGATTCCAATAACTCCATATCTCCATATATCTCTCCCGGCTCCACCTCTAATTTTAGGGTAATATTCTTCTCTTTCAGAACCTGGGACGTAGTGCTCTTCACACTATTTGCAAGGTCCATTACCTTTACATTCTTAAAATCCCACTCCTGATTCTGTATTCCGGTAAGTTCTAGCATCTTATAGGCTAGGCTTTCCAACCGTTTGCCCTGATGGTAGATGTAATTGGCACTTAAACACTGCTCTTCCTTCGTCAGATCCATAGAGCGAAGTGCTTCGGAATACCCAACAATGGAAGTGAGGGGTGTCTTTAATTCATGAGCAAAAGCGCTTGTAAACTCTTCCTGTCTTCTGGCTGCTTCCTTCAGTTGCTCAATGCTATCTTCTAATCTGTCAGCCATGGAATTAAAGTCCTCCATAAGATCAGTAACCTCATCATTTCCCCTTTTCTTTACCCGGCTTTCATAGTGGCCACCAGCAAACTGTCTGGTTGCCGCTGATAACTGCTTAACAGGTCTAGCAAGCTGGAAGGATAATATGGCTGCCAAAATACCTGTAACAAAAAAAACCAGAAACAATATTCTCTGGTAGCTTTCATATAACTGTTGTCGGCTTACATATAAATATTCAATGTTTTCGTCAATCTCCAAGTAGAAGGTTCCTACAGTGGTTTTGGTCTGCACAATACTTTCTAGATAATGCTTTCCCATATGTATCTCAATCTGCTGAAGGCCATTATTCATCTTACCCCATTGTGATATTAGGTCAGTTTTAAAGTCAGCACTTTGGTAAAGTGTATTCCCAACTCCATCATAAATCGAGATTTCACTTCCGTTATCGCCCATATTCTCTTGTATGGTTTGAGCAATCTCTGAGGCTGTTATGACTACCATACTATAATCCTTGGGTAAGCTCTCCAAAGAAGCCACCATGGAATACTGATACATCTGAAGGGTCTGCAGTGCCTTCTCCTTCTCACGATCAAGGCTCATACGAAAGGAAGTATGAATCAGTATACTGCCAAATACAATAAAGGAACCCATTACAAGCCCTACCATGCAAAGGAACTGTTTCCAAAATAATCTCATTGTTTATCCTCTCACCTTTTAAACTACTAAACGGTATCCTATCTTATAGACAGCTGTGATTTCCTCTGTCAAACCTGTTTTCCGACGTAGTCGCTGCACATGGATGTCTACCGTACGACTGTCTCCAAGAAATGGGCTATCCCAGACTCTCTCGTAGATAACCTCCCGGTAAAGAGCCACGTTAGGATTTTTAATGAACAGCATAAGAAGATCAAACTCTTTGTAGGTTAGCTCAATCACTGTTCCGTCCCTGGTCACGGTTCTTGAGACCAGATCAATATGTAAGTCTTTTAATTTATATTCTTGCACCATCTTATGATAATGGCGCAGAGTATTCTCTACCCTTGCTTTTAATTCCAGTATCTCAAATGGTATTGTGATGTAATCATCTGCACCATCATTGAGCCCCTTCACCTTCTCAAGAGTCTTTCCCTTTGCTGTAAGAAATATCAC
>JAEYRR010000137.1 GCA_023435505.1 Bacillota bacterium
GTACATAAGCCAGCTACTTTTCGCTGGGCGTCTCTTTTTATAGTCCTCCCATTTCCTAAATCGTAATAGATTCAAAAATGTTATAAGACCAGCAGCCAGTAAAAATCCATAGCCATATAATTGGTTAGGGCGTTTATTATTCGCTGGAAAATAATACATAGCCTCATTTAAGAGTACTAAAACAGTCCCAAGGCATGTATATAGACATAGCTTTTTCTTATCGTTGATAAAGAGGTTCTTTTCTTTCCCTAACTGAAACAAAAACGTCAGTATAACGAAAATCAGATATAGCTGCCATCCCTTTAAACGATAATATGGCAAGTTTCTATAAATTAGATAGATCCCAAGGGACCAGTATAAACTATTTACAGTTAGAAATACTGGAACTTTGAGCTTTTGGGTAATACTTCTTTTAATCAATTCATAATTTCTTACATATACAATTGCTGAATATGTATACATAAACAGCCCAATGATCCAGAAAATGCTGAGAATTTCAAATGGATATATTCTTTTTATGCATATGGTACAGGAAATAAGAATTGTAATTATCAATGCTACGTAGATGCTTTTTATATGTTTAATTGTTTGAATCATTACAATATTCCTTTCATAAGTGCTTACTCATCCTGTTTCTAACAAAGCGCCCTTTATTATATTCTTTTTCTAATAAAATATCAACTTACAAATTATATCAGTAAAAAAGTGTATTCCCCTCTTAATCTTTTGTTGCAAAGATGTTAGGAGAATACACTATGCTCTTATTTCAACTGATAAGCCCTCTCTATATCCTGATTATTGTTTACAACACTGTTGTATACCAGTATATTATAGTCCTTCAAGTCTTCATTTTGCTTAAGTTCTACCGTGTTATGCCATACCTTGTCTTCATCCAGATAGCCATTGATGTTAACAACTGGATATTTCTCATACAGATTCAGCAGATATTTGTTATAGGCTGTTAACGGCATTCCAATTTCTTTAAAGAAGTAGGAGCTAAGATAGTTTAGACTGATAGCATCCACCTGCTTCTCTTCAATATCCTGATTACTCCAAATAAAAAAAGGTACTTGATAGCGCTTCTGAAGCTGTTCAATGGTTAGATCTGATTGTTCTGCACCAAGCAGATATTCAAAAAATCCATCATATAAATTCGGCTGATGATCTCCCACAAATAAAATATATGTTGGTTCTTTTACCTGATTAAAATAATCAATAAGTATTGGAATAGCTGCATCTGTTGCACTGATACAGCTTAAATACTCATCAGCCTGTGGATAATCCCCATCCAGTACATTGATGTTATTTACCATCCTTCCTAGATCATAAGGACTATGATTCTGCATCGTTACATTATATAGATAAAATGGCTTCGTCGTATCTCTATTTTCGTATAAGTTAATAATCTTTTTAAAGTCTGCAGAATCCTTCATGTAATATCGTAGATACTCTGGGGGATTGACAAAAGAGATATCCAGATATTCGTCAAAGCCTAACAAAGGATATACAATTTCTCTACGATAGGTGTTTCTACTATAAGGATGAAGTGCAGTTGCAGAATATCCCAAGTCCTTCATTGTCCAGGTGAAATTAAGGGTTTTCTTATTGATATACTGTTGATACGGCACTGTGCCGGCAGGCAGGTAAGTAATTGCATTACCAGTAAGAAACTCGTATTCGCTGTCAGCGGTTGTGCCACCTAACACGGAGCTATAGGCATAGCCTTTTATTACATTTTCACTTAAGCTTCTATAATTAGGAAGGTAATCCGTATTCGTCTTAAAATCTCCCAAAACAGCTGGATCTGAAAACGCCTCACATAGAATTACAATTATATTGGGCTTTTCCTCTGTTACTGTCTCATCTGAAGTATAATCCTTTAAGATGGAATCTACTTTATCCTGGGAATAACCCTCTGGCTTTTGTACCTGCATCGCTATAAAATTCATCCCAAAGCCATAGGTAGAACCATATCTCTTATATGTATTCACTGGTTGCCAGAGATTTAACATATAGAGATTATCATTCACTTCAGAATTGAAGCATATTCCAACAATTATGACTGCTGCCACATAAGGTGCAGCAAATATACCTCTCCCAATCAATCTCCACTTACGGCTCAACTTAGGTTCTTTTATCGCCCAAGCTAACATGATTGCCATAATAAAAAAGCTGATTCCAATCCACATCTCAGTGGTAGGCATATAATTATATCCCCCACTGACCTCCATCGCGGTTTTCATTAGATATAAGTCGGCAGGTAGAATTGGAGAGCCTCGAAATACAATTACATAGCCATTTGCTAAGCCTACGACTAAGGCAAACACTAAAAGTATACTTAGTGAGATACGTATCCTAAAAATAAACAGATACATTAGGCCAGCTATCAGTGCCAGTATAAGAAGGTTATAATCCCAATAGTCTGCGTTTATTGACAAGATATCCGTTCCACTGCACTCCTCTATAATAAAGAAGGCTCCAAATACAACGACGGTTCCAAAAATAACGGACTTAATAATTTCAATTACACGACAAACTCTTTTTTGAGCAGATAAGTTGATAAGAGCTAATAATGGGATACTAAAGCTAAGAATAAACAATACTTTAGCAATGGTGTAATCCGGTTCTTCGGTTTTAGAGATTTGATGAATCACGAAATAGTTGCACACTAATAGTCCAATGATTCCAATCCCATATAAAATCAGTCTGACCGGATGAGTAGATATAAACTTATACATATACCCCATTGTTAAGACCGTAAAAAACATGAAAAGGACAAGGAAATAACCAATCCCTGATATGTTCTCATCTCCAAAAACTAGACACAGTATATATATTGCGGTTGCCATAATTAGACTACCTATTATTGCTATGTATACTGCAGGCACCTTTCTTAGGATTCCTAGCTGCCATGGAAGCTGTCTCGTATGTTTTTCTTCCCTTATATTCTCTAATGACTCTTCTACTGAAGATTCAGACATCATTTGCTATCTTCCTTTCTAAAACCATGCTTCAAAACAGTATTATTCTATATCATTTATTGCAAAATAGGAAGTAAAGACATAGAATTTTCATATTTTCTATGTCTTTTCCTTTTCCCTATAGACTTAAAATGTATACAAAGGTTCCTTCTTTTATATTGATCTCAAATCTTTTTAGAATCTTATACCCAGCCAGTTTGGATAAGGTTTCTACATAACTTCTGTTATGAGAATATAAAATAATTATTCCATCATCCTTTAAATGAACTTTGGCTTTTTCAAAAAACTGCTTGTATAACTCCTTGATTTCCCTCTCTGTGACTCTTCCGATGGGCCAAGGCATCTGGGTAATGATTTCATCAAACAGATACTCATGGGAAAAATCGAAAAAATCCCTTTGAACATAATGTATAATCTGGTGGGCTGCCTCTGTATTAATCTTGGCCTTCTCAATGGCTTCCCCAAAATAATCAATCCCATAAGTGGTATTAGCCTTTACTGCCTTATATCTCTCGATCAACATCGTTCCTGTTCCACAAAAAGGATCCAGTACCTGTGCCCCTTCCTTCATATAAGGTTTTGCCAGCTCTACAGTAAGCGCGGCATTCACGGGTTTTATACTGGTAGGCAGACTCTCAATACGATAACTGAAACGTTCATCTGCAATAGTAAACAACTTCACCAGCACATTAACGTTTCCGTCTTTATTTTCAATCAGGCGAAGTTCAAACTCATAATGAGAAGTAGAATTATGCAACAGTCCCTTAGATTGTTCTTCAATGGCACTTGCCAGCTTTTTGGCAAAAGCACTACGTTTACTTAATTCCATCTTAGACTTTAATTCAATTCTAAAGTAGAAAGGTGCACTTCCTCTGTGGGTTTCTAAAAGGAAAGAGCATAGATTAGATGCTGCAACCTTTGCCGCAATACTCTTTTCGTCCATGGAGCAAGTCCCCAGTCCTTTTATCATAAATAACAACTCTTCATATGTCCGAAGACTTAATAGTGGCGTTATATCCTTTGTATTAACAATAACTCCAGCATTAAATGCCTTGGCTTTCATTCCATCCAGTTGTTTTAAAACTGTATTGATATGGTTTCTATTGGTTAATAAAATTATCTGTTCTTCATTTTTAAGTTTGCTAAATGGATGCCTCTTTACTCCCTCCATCGTAAGAATCAACTCCTGAAGCATCTTCTTCTCACTAACAATGTGTTTCTTATTCTCCTCAGTAAGCTCTATTTTGCTTAACTCATTCAGTTGTTCTTTGAATTCCTCTAAATAATTACGGTAATCTAGCTGTCCTATGGCAGTTAGATAGGAACTCCGGACAAATAGCGTTGTTTCTTTCATATAACTCTTTATTAAGGGTTCTAAATACACCTGCTGTCCCAAGTCTCCCATTAGCAATGCTACATTTTTTCTAGTCTTGGCATCCTCATTCTTAAGCAGGTCAATGATATTATTTTCCTTACCAGTCAGCAGATATAACAGGGCATGCTTTTCCTGTTCATTCTTTATGCTCTGACGAAGCAGGCTAACATTTTGTCTAACATTGTTTTGGGTGAATATTTCTTCTAGTATCTCTCTTACCATAGGTTCTCCTATCTATATCCATCTATCTTGCTATCCGCCATTAGTATAGCCTTTTCAACAAAAAAAAGCAATGATACCTATCCTTCAAATAGTTGTTTATTACTCTTAAGATTGTTATAATGAAGAAATAGAATAAAGGAAAGGTGGGAATGAGACTAATACAATGAAACTAGACCGTACCAATACAAAGAAAATTCTATTGATCATTACCTTTACCGTACTATTACTGGTAAGTGTACAACGGCTTGATGTGATTCTTTCCACCATTCGATACGTAATCCGGTTGTTTATGCCATTTATCATAGGTGGCTGTATTGCTTTTATTGTAAATCTCCCTATGAGTTTTATTGAGACAAAGCTATTACGACACTGGGGAAATAATAGAGTCTTAAAAAAATGTCATCGTCCCGTCAGTATGGTTTTATCTCTTGCCTTCTTAATTAGTATCTTTGGAGTAGTCGGATTATTAGTTATACCAGAATTTATTGATAAGCTAAGTCTGTTCTTAAACAGTATCTCCTCTGTGGTAGATAAGGTAGGTACATGGATCAATGACTTTAGTAAGAAAAATCCTCAGATTGAAAGTTTTATTGGAAATATGGATGTGGACTGGACCTCGATTGGCGCCACAGCCACAAACTCTATCCGCAGTCTCTGTGATACCCTCTTTACCTCGACGTTTTCAGTTATCAGTACTTTTATCAATAGCATTATAAACCTTATGATCAGCTTTATGTTTGCCCTGTATCTTCTGGCAAGAAAAGAACAACTGGCTAAGGGAGCCAGACAGCTACTGTATGCCTACGTAACTATGAGATGGGCCAAAAGAATACATAGATTTTTTTCCTTATCCTATCACACATTTTCCAGATTTATATCCGGACAATGTATAGAAGCACTGATACAGTTTGTTATTTTCTACGTATTATTATCTCTGCTTCGTTTCCCTTATCCTCTGCTCATCAGTGTCTTTATATCCTTCATGTCACTGATACCAATATTGGGTTCGTATATCTCCAGTTATACCAGTGCTTTTCTAATTCTTGTAACCAATCCTTGGCAGGCACTGTTGTTTTTAATATTGTTTATGGTAATACAACAACTGGATACTACCTTTATCTATCCTAAGGTTGTCGGAAATGCAGTAGGTCTCCCTTCTATCTGGGTAATTGTTGCTGTTACAGTAGGGGGGCGTCTCTTAGGTATCGTGGGTATGGTCACTTTCATCCCACTGGTCTCCGTCTGCTTCACTTTGATTAAGGAGCAAACCGCTCATAGATTAGAAAAGAAAAATCTTGATATTCATTAAAGAGATTGCTACTATTACAAAAGGTGCCCGCCTCCAATAAAGAAGGCGGACACCTCTTTTATTTTTTTACCTCTTCTAACACATAACCTGCAATATTGTAGGCATGATCTGATATACGTTCCAGATTAGATAAGACATCTACATATACGACTCCACTTTCGGCACTACACTGATTCTGGGCCAAACGGTATACATGCTCATCTCTTAATCTTACTTCCAACGCATCTACCGCTTCCTCGTATTGGTTTACACTATTGGCAATCTCCCGGCTCATTTTCTTTCTCGCTTCTAGAGCATGGTCTACTGCATTTATCACATTATCTATCATGATCTTTAGATTATCTGTTGCTTCCTTAGAAAATTCCAGGTTGTCCCTAATCTTTTCCTCGGCAAGTTCCGCTAGATTCTCTGCATGATCCCCGATACGTTCTAGATCATTGATGGTATAAAGAAGGTTTTTAATTTCTACATACTGCAATTCACTAAGTGCACTGTTGTGTACCTGAACAAGATACTGAGTCAGGACTTTCTGAATGCCGTTAATCTCCTTCTCTCTCTTAAATACCTTTTGTATATAATCCTGATTGTTCTCTAGCAAAGCCTTGATAGCCAGTCTGGAATTGTCCAGGGTGATGTCGCCCATGGTGACAATTTCTCCACTTACAACCTCAATAGCAAAAGATGGAGTCTCTATAAATCTCTGATTAAGCCGTTTCTTTGTTTCCTCAGCTAGGCTAATCTCTTCTGATTGGGTCTCTTCCTTACCTTCTTTGACAATAGTCATAGAAAGTTTAACCAACAGATTAGCGAACGGAAATAGTATGAGAGTATTGCCCACATTAAATATTGTATGAAAGATAGATATCTGTACACTGTTGATGCTGGATGCTGCCCACCCTTTATTTATATTGAACAGGATATACGCAATGATACCAAAGATGATTGCCCCGATACTATTAAATAAGAGATGAATCACTGCAGTCCTCTTGGCATTTTTTGAAGCCCCCGTACTGGAAAGTAAGGCAGTGATACAGGTTCCTATATTCTGGCCGAGAGTAATGAATACAGCGGCATTCCAGTTTACCACTCCATTAAGTGCCAAGGTTTGCAAGATACTGACTGAGGCTGAGGAACTTTGTATAATTGCTGTAACTACAGCTCCAGCCAAAATTCCAAGTAGTGGATTTTTACCAAATAGTACAAAGGCCTTTTCGAACACTGGTGAAGAACGATAAGGCTTTATGGCATCTGACATAAAAGCCAATCCAATAAATAGCACACCGAATCCAACCAGTATACTACCAACCTCTCTTTTCTTCTCGCCTTTGGCAAACATTAACAAAAAAGCCCCGATACCAACAAGTAAAGGGGCAAAAAACTCAGGTTTTAAAAAACTGCCCCACTCATTCATGGATACAATCCAAGCTGTAATGGTAGTTCCCACATTGGCTCCCATAATAACACCTACAGCCTGTACCAGAGAAAGTACCCCAGCATTAACAAAGCCTACTACCATAACAGTGGTAGCAGAACTGCTTTGTATCAGAGCAGTTATCAACGCTCCGACAACAACAGCCAGGAAACGGTTATTTGTCAGTACACCCATCAGTTTCTTTGTTTTGTTGCCGGTAGATTTCTGAAGACCATCCGCCATAGTATTCATACCATATAGGAATAATCCCAAACCACCTATAAATTTAAACAGCATCTGAACATCTTGCACTGACATCTTAAAACCTCCTCAGTTCATACATATATAATCTAGTATGACACTGAAGTTAAAGAAATATGAAATTATTGAACGAATTCTTAGATCTGTTTTAACATATTAGACACTGAGGCTGATACCTGTAATTGAGTTGCATCCTTCATAATAGAATTCTTATCTTCCTCTGTATCCTTTTTTTCGTCCTCTTGTTCTTCAAAATACAATTCAATGAATTTTAGATACTTCTCATAGCTAAAAATAGTATCCAATTCTGTCCTTGAGGTTTCTGTACCAATATTTAACGCATCCAGCATAGCTGTTAATTGATCAGCAGAATTGACAGCACCTGCCTGATAGTATGTATTAGTAGCAGAGGTGGTTGGCGATGAATTGTTCCCCTTTGTCTGTTCTGTAGAAGAATTGCCTACATTGACTGTTCCAGGTGCACTTTCCTTGTAGAAACCAAGTACCTTATTAATATAGTTATGTACTGATTTCCAAGGCGGTACTCCACCATATTTTCTTACATTACCTGAACCTGCATTGTAGCCTGCCAAAGTCATCTCTATGTCTCCATTATATTTATTAAGGAGCTGTGATAACAGCTTCGCACCACCCATAATATTCTGTTCAGGATCATAGCTGTCTGTCACCCCAAGCCCCTTAGCTGTTCTAGGCATTAACTGCATAATGCCTACAGCACCGACACAACTGACGGCATCTGCGCGGAAATTAGACTCTACCCTAGCAACGGATTTTAGTAGATTAACATCCACTCCATAGGTCTTTGCGGCTTTTTGAAAAATTGCATCCAGTTCCTTCGTTTCTCCCAGGTAGGATTTAAAACTTCCATCGCCGTTTACAGAATCTGTGTTTTTTCTTGCACTATTTATATGTGTATTAGATGTAATAGAATTAACTTGCATCGTATCCCCCATAAATCTTTTATAATATCCTAATTATACTATAAACCAATACGAATTTCTATTGTAATATACTATTTTCAGGCATATATAACAGAACCTGGCCTTACATATTTGCAATTGCAAGGATAGCCAACAAACCAAAAGCCAGTACCTCTATTGTTAAACCAATCCCATTTACTACTGAAACAGTTTTTTTCTTGAATAGGCTTCTCAATACTATATAACACAGTACACCTATGATACCACCCAGTGTATTTGTCATAACATCGGTTATATCACTGGCTCCGATTGCAAATACAAACTGAATTGTCTCAAAAAATATACTTAATAAAAACCCAATTAATATCTTCTTACCAAAAAACCAATCATTCCAAAATATATTTACATATATACCTAAAGGGATAAATACCACTATGTTATACATGATTTCGGATACATCTAACTGTCCATTTGTAATCTTAGACCCCTTAAATGGTATCAAGTTTATATTTCTTATGCGAGACAAATCCATAATATTAATACTAAACTTAAATAAAATAAGCCATGCCAATAAAAAAAGATATATTTCAAACACAATACACGATAATTTCTTCTGCTTATTTGATGTAAATATAATCTATTCCTCCAATTTGTATATCTGACTTATAATACTCCCATTGACTACTTAATTATACAATCAATGGGAGCTTTATCATCTCGAATTCCTTTAAATACCGGCTGGCGAAATGCTTCCTTCTCGGTAGGCATAGACTCAACGATACATACTAACGTGGGCTCAATCCAGGTTGCATTCTCATTACCTTTTGGTATATATCCAAATGGAGAATACTCAACCTTCCTATAGTGATGCTGATTTAAAATACGCGGGCTAACTCCTAGCGTTACGTGTCCTCTATAAACCAACACATCGCCATCATACTGTCCTAGTACTAAGCTTAACATATTGTTATTCTTTGGAATATAGCCACAGATTACACAATCCTCCGTAGACATTACCTTGCATTTAATCCAGTTCTTACTCCTCTTATCAAAGAGATACATGCTATCTTTACGTTTTGCCACAATGCCTTCTAATCCCTTGCTTTTTGCTAACTCGAATAATTGAATACCATATTGCTCAATAAATCGTGAGACACTAATTCTGTCAGTTTCTATAACTATATCCTCTAGTAGCTGTTTGCGCTCCATTAGTGGTAATGTGTCTATCTGTTTATTCTTGAGATAGACAATATCATAAGCAACAAAACTTGCTGGATATTTTTGTGCTGCTAACTGTATTTTAAATGGATCAGTCATCAACGAGCGTTTCTGAATCTCATAAAAATCCGTAATACCATTCTTCATTACAAATAACTCACCGTCTAAAATACATTTATCTTTTACTTGCTTGTGGATATTGGTGAGTTCTGGTACATGCTGTAGCAATTTCTTATCTCGTTTATTCCTTAAATCTGTTCCATCCTTATCTAGATATGCGATACATCTTATACCGTCTAGTTTTATTTCGTAAATATAATCCATAGAATCAAAGGGTTCTTCTTGTTCAGCAATCAACATTGGCTTAATGCCTTTTGTATCGAAAATATCCATTAAGCTGTTCCTCGCTTCGACATCTCCACTGTCTTTTTAAGAGCTTCCATCAAATCAATCACATTGTCTGGTTTTCCGGTATCTGCAGAGACAATATCACGGCCTTGAATTTTCGTTG
>JAEYRR010000179.1 GCA_023435505.1 Bacillota bacterium
GGATATTCAGAAGGCACTGTAGATAAATGTGTTAATACTGGTGAAATTAACATATCCGAAAGGTTAGACGATTACGCCAGTTCAAGAGGTTATGTTGGAGGCATATGCGGCTATGTAAAAGGTTCCGCAACTGATTGTGAAAATATAGCTGGCGTAACCGTTGAAATCTCAGGGGGTACTGGCGAGGCTGTTTACACCATCGGTGGTGTTTGTGGCACTTTAGAGGGATCAATATCGAGTAGTACGAATTCAGGAAATGTAAAAATTAATGCAAAGGATACTAATATTAGTACAGAACATAGTGATATTTATGCTGGAGGAATAGTTGGTAATTCTAAAACGAATTCTACGCTTCTTACATCCAATAATTACGGAAATGTTTTAGTTTATGCAGATAACTGCTTTGTAGGAGGTGTTGTTGCATACAACTACGGAGAAGTTAGTAGGTGTAGTAATGGCGGAGAGGTATGTTCACAGATAGCAGGTGGTAGTGGCTATTCTGGTGGTATTTGTGCTATTTCAAGCGGAAGTGTAAACGAATGTTATAATAGCGGTGCAGTGTTATGGAAACAAATATATGCTTCGTGGTATATATACACCGGTGGTATAGTTTGTTATCTCAAGGCTGGAACTATTACCAATTGTTATAACATTGGACACGTGGCAGAAAACATGTGGACCGGAAATGGTGAAGGCGCAGGAATTGCAGGAATATCAAACTCTAATACAACAATCAGCAACTGCTATAATGTAGGCGCTTCGGGCCAGTGTGCGGGAGTTAAGACCGGATCTTCTAAAACAAGTAATTGCTACTATTTAGAGTACTGTTCATCAAGTGATGTTTCGGGTGATTTATCTGGAAAATCGTGTACGATATATCAAATGGCCCAGAAAGAAACTTTTGTTGGCTTTGATTTCGAAACAGTTTGGTCAATAGATCAGTCCTCTTTCTATCAATTTCCTACATTACAAAACAATCCGCACTATACAAAAAAATCTGATAATTTAGAAGAATTTGCTGGTGGAGATGGCTCATTTGAAGCCCCATATTTAATTGCAAATGCAGTACATTTACAAAATATCGTGAATTATCCAAATTCATTCTTTAAGTTGACAGCTGATATTGATATGAAAAATCAGTCTTGGACAAGCAATGATTTTTCGGGAGTTCTGGACGGAGCTGGCTATTCTATATATAACTTAATAAGCAGCTTGTTTTATGATAATGAAGGCTGTATTGTTAATCTTCATTTGAAAGATGCCAAAATTAATGGCAGTGGATTTGTTGGTAGATTTTGTTTTGGAAAGGTTTTGAATTGCTCTTTTTCAGGAAATGCTGTTGGTGGTGGCATTGCATATGATGTTGACGGCTCTGTTGTCAACTGTGTAAATTACGGAACAATCACAGGGCAAAATGCTGGTGGTATTGCACTTAGTGTGACTAACCAGTCTAGTGATGCCGGATCCTGGCGTGGATTTGTGAAAAATTGTGCAAATTATGGTGAGGTTAATGGTACCTCTATTGCTGGCGGCATTGTTGCTAGGCCCTATAGTGGAGGTGTCGTTAACATTACAAATTGTTATAATGCGGGTCTTGTATATAGCACACAATACGCAGGGGGAATTTTCGGAGGCGGTGCCGTAAATCTCGTAAATTGCTACAATGTAGGTTATATTAAAGGTGCAGCAGATACAACCGGTGCCTTGGTTGGTAACAGTACAACTGGCTACGCCGAGAACTGTTATTACCTCGACAACATGTCAACAGCTTGTCCGAATGAGTCCATTTCTGGAAATGTCTTGTCGCATACTGAAATGACAAAAGCAAGTTCTTTTAGAAGATTCGACTTTGAGTCTGTATGGACAATGGGAGGAAACGAAGCATATCAATATCCGGAGTTAATTCAAGTTCCAATAACGTTAGATACATATACTCTGTTATATACAGTGGTATTTAAAGATGATAATGGAAACGTACTGAGTACCAATACGTATCATTATGGCGAGACCGTCGTTGCTCCAACAATGCCTACAAAGCCCACTGATGAAATCTATACTTATGTGTTTGCAGGTTGGGACAAAGAAGTAGTTGCTTGCGCTGGCAACACAACATACACTGCTGTTTATACTCCGAGTTACATTGATTATACGGTGGTATTTGAAAACTGGGATGGAACAGAGTTGTCGAAGCAAACCTATCATTATGGCGATATTGTTGAAATCCCGGAAGAGCCTACAAAAGAAAAAGATGGATATTACATCTATACATTTATAGGTTGGGACAAAGAAGTAAAGAAATGCTCTGGAAATACAGAGTATAAAGCAATCTTCAATGCAGAACACTATCACACATACGAGAAGAATGTAATCGATCCGACCTGTAAAAATCATGGATATACCGAATATTCTTGTGCTTGTGGTAACACTTATAAAGATGAGTATATTAATAGTTTAGGCCATAATTACACCAACGCTTGTGATACCTCGTGCAACACTTGTGGAGCGACCAGGACAGTCGGTGCGCATAAGTATACCAACAGTTGCGATACCACCTGTAATTACTGCAACGCAAAGCGTACCATAAAACACACGTACACCAACAACTGTGATACAACTTGTAATGTATGCAAGGCAATTCGCAGCATCACACACAGTTACAAGACGACCACAACGAAAGCAACGCTTTCGAAGAATGGTAGCATTGTTAAGAAGTGTACGGTATGTGGTAAGGTAGCAAGTAACACGGCAATCAAGTATGTCAAGACATTCACACTGTCGGCTACGAGTTATACCTATGACGGAAAAGTGAAAGCACCTACTATAACCGTTAAAGATTCGGCAGGCAAGACCTTAAAGAAAAACACCGATTACACTGTCACATATGCAAGTGGCAGAAAGAACGTGGGAACTTACAAAATTACCATCAAAATGATCGGTAATTACAGTGGCACAATACCACTCACCTTTAAGATTAACCCTGCCAAGACAACGGTTTCTAAGCTCACTGCCGGCACGAAGAGTATTAC
>JAEYRR010000300.1 GCA_023435505.1 Bacillota bacterium
GAGGATGGTTGTGTTGACTTTACAGATACGAATACAGAAGAATTTTATGACCAGGTGGCCATGTGCGATGAAAGCCTGATGGAGGAATTTCTAGAGAAGGGTTCTGTGGACACAGCCCATATTGTAAAGGCAATCCGACAGAGAAAACTATTTCCTTGCTATTATGGCTCAGCACTTAAACTTCAGGGAGTGGAGAAGCTCTTAGAGGGAATCGCTGCTTATACGAAGGAACCCTTTTATTCAGATAAGTTTGGAGCGAAGGTATTTAAGATTGCCAGAGATGAGACAGGTAATCGCCTTACGTATATGAAGATAACCGGAGGAAGTTTAAACGTCAGAGATAGTCTTACAGGTGAGACGATAGCAAATGCCTTAGTGGAGAAACAAACCTGGGAGGAGAAGGTGACTCAACTAAGAATCTATTCGGGAGAAAAATATGCCCCTGTAAATGAGGCTAAGGCAGGTATGGTGGTGGCTGTTACAGGGCTAACTTACACCTATCCGGGACAAGGGCTTGGCACAGAGGAAGCTTCTACTACTCCGATATTAGAGCCTGTATTATCGTATGAGATTGTTCTTCCAAAAGGCTGTGATCCAAGACAGATGATCCCTAAACTTCGTATCTTAGAAGAAGAGAATCCAGAGCTACATATTCTCTGGGAGGAAGAGCTTCAGGAGATCCAGGCTCAGATTATGGGTGAGGTGCAGATTGAAGTATTAAAGAGCCTCATCGAAGACCGTTTTCAAGTACAGGTGGAATTCGGCCATGGAAGTATTGTATATAAGGAGACCATAACTGATCTTGTGGAAGGTGTGGGGCATTTTGAACCTCTTCGTCACTATGCAGAGGTGCATCTGCTACTAGAACCTTTACCTGAAGGAAGTGGACTTTGCTTTGAGAGTGATTGCAGTGAAGATGTACTAGACAAGAACTGGCAGAGGCTTATAATGACGCATCTAGGGGAAAAGGAGCATAGAGGAGTGCTAACCGGTTCTCCTATTACAGATATAAAGATTACTATTGTGGGTGGTCGCGCCCATACTAAACACACAGAGGGTGGAGACTTCAGGCAAGCCACTTACCGAGCTGTGCGTAACGGATTAAAACAGGCTAACTCTATCCTTTTGGAGCCTTATTATAAATTCCAGCTTGAGCTTCCTGAGTCCATGGTGGGACGAGCCATGACAGATGTGGAGAAGATGAGTGGAAGCTGCGAACTGATCCGCTCTGAAAATGGCCTAGCAACCCTATCAGGAAAAGGGCCTGTATCTACTATGAAGAACTATCAACAGGAGGTTACGGCTTATACTAGGGGACAGGGGAGGATGTTTAGTGAACTATCAGGGTATGCTCCATGCCATAATGAGGAAGAGGTTATAGAAGCAATCGGCTATGATTCCGAGCATGACATTAATAATCCTACAGGTTCTGTCTTCTGTGCCCATGGCTCAGGCTTTTATGTAGAGTGGGATGAAGTAAAGAACTATATGCATGTGGAAAGTTATCTAAAACCAAAGGAAACAGAGTTAAACCCCAAAGTGATTAACACGCCGGCTAGTGTCGTAGAAGATACGTGGATTGGCACAGAGGAGATAGACCGAATACTGGAACGAACCTATAATGCTAATAAAGGAAGTAAATTAAGCTGGAAGAAGGAACGAAGCAATCGTCAGGTATATGAAGGACCTCGAATCATAACCAGCCAGCCTAAGGTGAAAAAAGAAGAATACCTTTTAGTAGATGGGTATAATGTCATATTTGCCTGGGAGGATCTAAAGGAACTGGCGGCTACCAACATTGAAGGGGCCAGAGGTAAACTTTTAGATATCATGTGCAATTATCAGGGAGTAAAAAAATGTAATCTAATTGTGGTATTTGATGCTTATCGGATTCAAGGTCACCAGACCGAGATCTTTGATTACCACAATATCCATGTAGTATATACAAAAGAAGCGGAGACAGCAGATCAGTATATTGAAAAATTCGTTCATGAGAAGATAAGTAACTACAACATTATTGTGGCTACTTCAGATGGACTAGAACAGATTATCATCCGTGGAAAAGGGGCAGCTTTATTATCCGCCAGAGAGTTAAAGGAGGAAGTAGAGCAAACAGTTTCTGCCGCTCTTTTGGCTTTCGAAGCGAAAAAGACTCCACAGGAAAAGAAGTCATCTATAGGAAATACAGTTTTACCACCCCAAGCCTAAAGATAGTAAAAGAGCTGTCCCATTGATGCGGCGGCTCTTTTCATTTCTAATATGTAAAATTTGTAAATAGATTGTAAAATAAAGTTCAATTTCCTTTACTTTATATAGGGGTGTATTACAATATTCTTGTAATGAAATCTGTATTTAGGAGGAGTTTGTATGATAAAAGGGTTTATTCACTTAAGACGAATTATAGTGTGTCTTCTTCTCACAAGTATGATACTTACCGGGTGTCAGTCAGGTAAAGAAAACATCAGCAACACCACAACACCTAAGAAAACAGAAAATCCTACTTCAACAGAAGCAGTACAGACAACAACACCAGATACTAGCAGTAAGCCTAACAGTGCCAAAAGTATACTGGAGCGTGAGAGTGTAGATAAATCGGACATGGATCTATCCACTATGACAGCAGAGGAAATTACAGCATTACTTACTTTAGATGAAATGGCAGCCCAGATGATTCAACCAGGTTGTTATAATATGTCTGCTAGTCTTATGGAGGAGTATGATTATGGCTCAATTCTATCAAAGGCAGATTATTTGAATTATGAGGAATGGATGGAATATGTTCGCCGTTTCCAGAAGGCAGCCTTAGATTCTAAATCTGGAATCCCATACATCTATGGACAGGATGATGTTCATGGAGTCAACTATTGTAATGGTGCAGTAATATTTCCACATAATATTGGAATTGGGGCAGCAAACAATGAAGAACTGACGTATAAGATGGGGCAGGCTGTGGCAGATGAAGCTAAGCTTTGCGGAATGTTATGGAATTTCTCTCCTTGTGTGGCAGTGGCTACAGAGCCAAGATGGGGAAGAACCTATGAGAGCTATTCGTCAGAGGTATCTTTAGTAAAAAATCTTTCCGGAGCGTATGCCAAGGGCATGCTAGATTCCGGTTTAGTGGTCTGTGGGAAGCATTTTTTTGCAGATGGTAATGTATCATACGGAAGTGGGGAAGGTGATTTCCTAGTTGACCGTGGGAATGCAGAGTTATCTGAGCAGGAAATTAATGAGCTGTTATCTGTTTACCAAAATCTGATTGATAAAGGGGTACAGACCATAATGATATCCCATAGCAGTGTAAACGGGGTAAAGATGCATGAAAATGCAGAATACATAGGAAAGTTAAAAAATGAAATGGGCTTTAAGGGAATGATTGTATCTGACTGGGAATCCATACACAATATCTCAGGAGATTCCCTTTATGAGCAAGTGGTTACAGCGGTTAATGCAGGAATCGATATGCTTATGGAGCCAGAGGTATTTGAAGAATGCCGTGAAATTATTATGGATGCTTTTAAGGCTGGTGAGATCAGTGAGGAAAGAATGACAGATGCAGTCACCAGAATCATACAGGTAAAATTAGATGCTGGAATCTTTAAAGATCCTATGATGGAAAGTATGAAGACAGTACAGACTGAGACAGGTTCTCAAGAGTATCGTGATTTAGCGGAACAACTTGTTAAGGAAAGCTTGGTCTTATTAAAAAATGATAAAAGTACGTTACCATTGAAAAAGAATATGAAGATCTATCTTACTGGCCCAGCTCTTAACAATGTACAGGCACAGTGTGGAGGCTGGACTCGTGAATGGATGGGTAGCAATGGTGTAGCGGGATGTACTACCATCTTACAGGGCTTTAAGAATGTGGCCTCAAAATATGGATTTACGATTTTTACAGACAGTGCTGATGCAGAAGATGCAGACATCACCATCCTATGTGTAGGAGAGGATTCTTATGCTG
>JAEYRR010000349.1 GCA_023435505.1 Bacillota bacterium
GGAGTATAGAGAGGCCCAGTACGTTGGGGTGGAGTACCTATATAAAAATCTGAAGAAGCTTACCGAAGAGGATGTGGACAATCTAAAGAAACTCATTGTTACAAAATCCTGGTGGGATATTACAGACAGCCTTGACTATGTGATTGGAATATTGTCTGAAGAATATCCGTCCATTCATAAAGAAATGCTAGTATGGAGTAAGTCTGATAATATCTGGCTTAGACGATCAGCCATAGATTACCAGTTGCAGTTTAAGGAAAAGACGAATACCTCCCAATTAGAGAAAATCCTTGTCAACAACTTTGGCTCAAAAGAATTCTTCATCAATAAAGCAATAGGGTGGAGCCTTAGGGAGTATAGCAAGGTAAACCCTGCTTGGGTAGCAAAGTTTATTTCTAGGTTTAAAGAGAATTTAGCTCCATTAAGTATCAGAGAAGCAAGTAAGTACCTATAAAAATAAATGCATCCTAATGCCCCAATGCTTTGAATTCATAGTAGAAGAGATTGAGGAGGTGAGCATGTTGGGAACATCAACGACGAGAGCGGCGGAAAAACTAGAGCTATATGGAAGTAGCATTCTTCGGATTGCAGTTACTTACGTCAAGAGTAAGCAGGATGCGGAAGATATTCTGCAGGACGTATTGGTAAAGTATATGAGTTGTAATCCTGTTTTTGAGAATGAAGAACATGAGAAGGCATGGTTTCTTAGAGTTGCCATTAACATATCAAAAAACAAGTGCCACTGTGCAGCCTTTCGTCTGCGCGGGGACTGGGGGGATTCGGATAGCTATTGTGAGGCATACCAGTATAATGATGTGCTAGAGGCGGTATATGAGTTGCCAGCCAAGTACAAAGACATTATCTATCTCTACTACTATGAAGAATACTCTATAAAAGAGATTGCCAGGCTTTTTCATAAGAAGGAGGCTACGGTAAAAAGTCTGTTAAGACGAGGAAGAGAGAGATTGGGACGCTCATTAAAGGAGGATTATGAGGATGCATACACGAATAAAGCAAGCATATGAGAATGTATATCTAGATAATGATACAAAGAAAAGAGTATTAAATAAAATAGAGCTTTCCGCTATGGAGAAGGATATTTCTGAGGAAGGTAAAGTGATACAAGTACCAAATGTAGTAGCTTCCCTTGCTGTAGCGTTCACCCTAACAGTTGTCGGGTTATTTGTCCTAAAAGGTTGTGCAAGTATGGACAATCCTCATACGATGGCTGGAAAGGTAGATATTACTGCAACACCAAAGTCATCCGTTGGAGCAGTTTCGGCTAACCCAGAGGCTACAGAGTCAGGGAAGAAAGATCAGGTGTTGAATGAAAAAATTAAAATAACAAAGCAGGAGTTTGAGGCAGGCATTGTCAAGATGAAAAAGGCTGTATTTGGAGTCGCTATGCCTTGTCCTATATATAGTTCAGACGACCTAATTATTATTAATGATTATTGGGGTATGTTGTTTTATGATAATAAGGAACATAAAGCTTTGGGAGTTTTAGACACTGCAAAATATGATATTAACCACATCCAAGGTTCGGATTATACTGAAATTAGGGTCAGTAAATCTGGTGATTACATCAGTTTTTGTAATACTGAAATGAAAGAAGCAAAGTATTTGTTTGATTTGAAAAATCTGACTTTAGAAAAAGGGAAGTCTATAGAGGACATGGAAGTCTATGATGGAATAGCACCGTCAGATAGTAAAGTAGATAGCTTTTGGCAACAACAGATAGGAAATCAGTATGTGCTTGGAGATCAGGCTGCCCTTTTAAATGATGGAAAGTATGTTTGGTGTGGATTGGACCTAATCGGATGGAAAGAGTCGGATGGAGAAATCACGATGGATCGCCTTGTGATTATAAAAACGTGGGATGAAAAAATTAAGGATTCATACAAACATCACTTTGACATAGTTAATATCAAATAAAGTGTAAAACATATGAGTTGAGAATTTATAATCAACTTATATGGTTTTTTAGATTGCCCTGATCACTAACTAGTGATATATATTAAGTATGAGGAATTATTGTACACAGATATGTGTAGAAAGGAGTGAAGTATATGTCTAAAGTATTATATATAAAAGCGAATGTAAAGCCGGAGGGGATGTCTAGAACCTATAAAGTAGCAGATTACTTTCTTGATGCCTATAAAAAAAAGAACCCTGAGGATGAGATCATCACCTTGGACTTATATAAAGAGAAAATACGTTTTTTGGAGCTTGAGGATTTTGGAGCGATATTTGGGCCAAAGAATGAGGAGAGTAGAAACCACCCTATTTTAAAATACGCCTATCAGTTTGCTGAGGCAGATAAGTATTTAGTGGCTGCTCCAATGTGGAATAAAAGTATTCCAGCTATTTTGAAGGCTTATATCGACTATATCGGGGTAGCAGGGATTACCTTTAAATATACAGAAACTGGTTCCGTAGGGTTATGTGCCGGTAAAAAGGCTGTTTACATAGCTGCCCGTGGTGGCGGATATTCAGAGGGGGATTCTGCTGAACTAGAGATGGGGGCTAGATACTTAAAAACCATCTTTGGTTTCTTTGGAATTGAGGATTTTACTACGATTGCTGCTGAGTATCTGGACGTAGATGGACAGGACATTGAGGGTATCGTTAAAGAAGCAAGTTTAAAGGCAGGAGAAGTTGCACTGAACTTTTAAATAACTAGTGAATACAGGCAAGTCTCAGATAGGTTCTGGGCTTGCCTGTTTAGATTTAGGGAGAAATAACTGCTTACGTATAGAATTAATCGTAAAAGACAAACTAATCTCTGTAAATGAAAATTAGTGAAAGAGAAAAGGTGAAAAAGATATGATGAAATTCTTTAAATGCAATAATAACAGTTTAGTGATTCCTGTTACCTGTTGTTATACAAGCGAAGATAATCTTACAGATGCGCAAGAGATATCCCCAAACACAGTAGAGGCATCGGTTGAAAAACATATGCCTGTGGTGAGTTGTAGTGGGAATACCATTAAGGTTGATGTAGGAGCCGTGTCTCATCCAATGACAGAGGAACACTCCATTACCACGGTTATCCTGGAGACACAAAACGGAGGACAATATCAGTTCCTACAACATGATAGCGCCCCTGTTGCTAAGTTTAATGTGGCAGATGGAGATAAAGCTCTTGCTGCATATGCGTACTGTAACCTTCATGGATTATGGAAAGCAGATATTGATTAGTTTGTATAATACAAACAGGATCGTCTTATAACCTCATATAAGACGATCCTGTTTCTTGTGATGGCATAAAAATAAATCAAAGCCGGTGGCTTGCACTTTTATAGTTCCTTTGCGATTAATTTATCACTATCACAGATGTGGTGTACAAGCCAATCGTATAAGAAGTTAAGAAGCTTCGTAATGGTTTCTTCTTGAGCCAAATCAATAGAGGTAATGTCCATTTCCTCTAATTGGTCAACAAAATCTTTATGTTCCACAAGGTGACTTAATAATTTCTTATAGTTAATGCTTTTCATATACTCTTCTTCATGAGTAAAGTGATATTTTGTGTAATCCATTAGTTCATTAATAATAGTCATTATGTAATCATATTTGTCCGGGATAAATTCATCATGTGACACTTCATATAAACGGTTTGTAATTTCAAATAATCTTGCATGTTCTTCGTCTATAAACGGAATTCCTGTTAAAAACTCATCTTTCATCTGATATAATATGTGACACCCCTTCTTTCTGTTTTTATTGTTGTTATTACAGTGTGACAAAACTACTAAATCAGACTTATGATTTGGTAGCCTTTCGTTATAGATATGTACTATTTGCTAGCTTCTTCTGCTTCTTTTAGACTTTCGGCAATTAGCTTATCACTGCCACAGATGTGGTTAACGAGCCAATCGTATAAATAGTTAAGAAGCTTTACAATAGCTTCTTCTTGGGCAAGATCAACATCTTCTAAATCAATAGCGTCTAGATGTTCAATAAAATCGTTGTGGGAGACTAATTGAGAGAATAGTCTCTTATAATTCAGACTCTTCATGAACTCTTCTTCATGGTGGAAGTGGTATTTGGTATAATCTTGTAACTCCCTGATTACATCAACTATGTAATCGAATTTATCCGGGATAAATTCATCATGTGAAATCTCATATAAGCGGTTTGTAAGTTCAAATAGCTTCGTATGCTCTTCATCAATGAATTGTATTCCTGTAAGATATTCGTCCTTCATTTCGTACATATTATTACCTCCTTCTTTTTTAATTTGTCGATTTACACGTAAGTGGTTTTTTAGTGAAAAGATAAATAAAGGTTTGTATATGAAGTATTTTACAATATTATGGGGAATGAATCAAGATGCTATCATTGGTATGGGAACTATCATTGATAGTCATGCCACGTTTGCTGACGCCATGAATACAAAGGGATTCTCCAGAGCTTCATCAGAGTAAAGGTGGTATACGATCGGTAGTAAGACGGTAAAGTTTTTTTAAATGAAATAAAAATGCATCCTAATCGCATACTCATTTGTATTCATAGTAGAAAAGAGAAAGGAGGAAAGGTAATGCAGACAGGGAAAATGAAGGCAGCAGAAAAATTAGAGCTATATGGAAACAGTATTCTTAGGATTGCGGCCACTTATGTGAAAAATAAGCAAGACGCCGAGGACATTCTCCAGGATGTTTTGGTAAAGTATATGACGAAAGATCCTAGCTTTGTAAATGATGATCATGAAAAGGCATGGTTTCTTCGCGTAGCAATTAATATGGCAAAGAATAAGTGTAAATCTGCTGCTTTTCGCTTACATACTTGTTTAGACGAAAATGTAAGTTCTGTGGACGAATACGAGTACAATAGTGTTTTGGAGGCAGTGTATCAGCTACCTACCAAATACAAAGAGATCATTTATCTTTACTACTATGAAGAATATAGTGTTAAAGAAATTGCGGTACTCCTACATAAGAAGGAAGCAACAGTGAAAAGTTTATTAAGGCGTGGACGAGAGAGACTGAGTATGGTTTTAAAGGAGGATGAGGAAAGTGCCTATGGATATTAAGGATGCGTATAATGGAATTTATTTAGATGAAACTGCGAAAAAAAGAATCTTAGATAAGCTAAATGTTTCCTCGGAAAAAAAGGAAGAAAGAAGGGATATGTTAATGAGTAAGGAGTATCATGATGATAAGCACATAACAGAAGCTGTGATTTTAAAAGAGAAAAAGATATTACCAAGAGTGGTAACCCTTGTGGCTTCTTTGGCTGCTGTGGTTGGTTTGGTGATTGGTATCGGATTTTCAGCAAAGAGTATACTAGGGGGACCGGATACTAGCTCTGTTGGTACCACTATTACGATGACACCAAAAACGACCCCAAAAGCTGAGGGAGAGATAATTACTATCTCTAGGAAAGAGTTTGAAGAGTACATTTCAGTGTACAAAGGTCCATATATTGCTTCACCTGAAGGTCGTGTAATCTACGCATCAAATGAACTGGTTATCATCAATGACGGTAACGGAATGGTATTCTATGATTATAAAAATCATAAATGTTTAGGTGTGCTAGATACCAACAAATATGGTATTAATCATATGGGAGGATCTCCAGACATGCCGGAATATACGGAAGTTAAAGTGAGCGAATCTGGGCAATATATTAGCTTTGCTAATGTTAAAAAGGAGAAGACCTGCTATTTATTCGATCTTAAGAATCTGACCTTAGAAAAAGGAAAGACTTTGGGTGACATGCCAGTATATGATAAAACAGGATACTTAGATGATGAGACGATGTTGTTAATCGACAATACACCTGGTGGTCAAGTTCTTGAAGTGTTGGGTTATGGTATGACAGAAGATGGAACGTATGTACTAGCTCAATATGGAGATACAGAGAATCCTGATGTCGATATATCATTATCTGAGTTACAATTGATTTCAGTGACTATTGATCGCAAAGCAGATGGTACGAGAGATTGCAAAGTAGATGTTAAAAATGTTTTTGAAGACTAGTAAGGTGATAGACCTATCTGGGGGAAGCTTATGTTCCCCATCAATTAGTGGGAGTGATGGGGAACATGGTGCAAGATAGAGAGCTTGAATGCTATTCTGTTACATTTTCTTTTATAATTATAGTAGAAGGGACAAAATAGCATTTGTGGGCGGGTTTTTCTTTGGACAAGAGATATTCAAAGAGTATTTCT